>CAZLIJ010000060.1:0-6806 GCA_964559305.1 uncultured Oscillospiraceae bacterium
GGGTAGGAGTGAGGGTGGGCTCAGGCGTGTCCGCCGGAGCCACAGACAGCGCGGCGCTGGGCACAGCGCTGGGCTTGGCGTTTTCGCCGTTCAGGCTGACGGAAACAAGAACGATAACCGCAATAATAACGGCCGCCACAAGTATAAGGCCGAAAATAAGCTGCCATTTGGCGTTCGCCGCGGCCCGGGAATTGGCGGCGGTGCCGCGCACCGTGCTGGGTGTTCCGGCGGGGGTGCGGCCTGACTGCTGAACTCTGCGGGTGCCGCACTGGGGGCAGCGGCGATGTATGGCAGAATACTGATGTCCGCAGCGCCGGCAGGTAACAGTGGGAATGAAACTCATCTGAGTCCCTCCGTTCTATGTAAGTTGTGGAATTGTAATATATTGATACTGATATATAATACTCTCTCCGGCAATTTTCGTCAAGTGCAAGCACTCGACAAACCACGGCTCCCCGGGGATTGTGTCATCCCGGGGAGCCGCCGTTTATTTCAGAACTATTTCCCGCTGATTTCCGGTGAGGGCGTCCACATAAATAAGGCTGCCGCCGCCGTTTTTGTCCGTGCAGGCAAACTCCCAGCACCACTTTTCGCTGCCGCCGGGGGACAAAATGACGGCCAGCGCGCCCTCCCCCGCGCTGACGCTGCCGGGCAGGGCCTTTTCAGCCGCAGCGGCGGAAATAAGCCCAGCAGGCCGGGTGCGGGTCTTATTATAGCTGAGATACCCGGACGCGTCAAAGGAATAAAGCCCGCCGTTATCGCAGGCTATGGCGATCTTCACCGTGTCCATCAGGCATTTGGCCCCGTTTTGAACGGCGGCAAACTCAAAGGCCGATATGCCGCCGGATTTTTTCGACGACACTGCCGTCATGTTTCCGTAGCCTCTGGAAGCCAGAAACTTCGCGGCGGCGTCTCTGGCCTCGTCAATGCCCATGCCCTCGGTATAAACGATGCGTGAGGAGGAAAAACTCTTGGCCCGTCCATCCCCGGTGAGCACCAGCTCCGCTTCCGTATCGGGCAAAAGCACGTCATAGTAAAAATAAATATCGCCGCCCTGGGATACCGCCTTCAGTTTAAGGCGCTCCTCCTCCAGACCCAGAAACTTTGCCGCTTTTTTCTTGGCGGTGGTCTCGTCTATGAGGTCGCCCTGCTTTATGGTGACAGCGGCGGCGCCGTACTGCCCGTCGTATTCAAGCTTTGTGTCCGCCCCGGCGTCCTTTTCGTAGCCCAGCATCACAGCCGACAGCTTGGCGGCGTTTTTATACTCGGCGCTGCGGCCTCTCACGGCGTTTTCCGGGTCGTCCATTATCACTGCCCCGGATTCCACGTCGCTTTGGAGTTCGGTAAGCTGCGCTGCCATGGCGGAGGCGGTTTTTGAAAGCTCCGCCACGCTCTGGCGTTCAGAGTCGGTCAGACCGTTTTTTTCCGGCGCAGTGCGGCAAAGCGCGGCGGCAAAGTCTCCGGCCTTGTTCAAAAAAGCCGCCGTGCGCTCCAGCTCCGCCGTGGAAAAGGGCAGCGCGGCCATGGTCATCTGAGCCGCAAGGCAGTCCCCGTAGGCTCTGGCGCACACCGTCTCCGTCATGGCGGTGCCAGTGGAAAGCGACGCCTTTTTCAGCGTGGCGTCCAGATCGTTCACAGCGGACACCACCTCGCCGAAGGCGTGGCTGTAACCGTTTTTGGCGGTATTTGAATACGCCGTGCCGTTGACATACGCCGCCAGAGAATAGCCGCCCAGCGCCAAAACGGCGGCGCAGAGATATGAAATTATCAGCACGAAGGTCTTTCGTTTTATCGAGATCATGCAAAACACCCCTCCCGGACTATTTTTTACCGGAAGGGGCGTTTTATCCAGACTTTAGAAAATATGTCAGCGGGAGAGCTTTTCTATGCCGATCTTCATGCGCCGTATTGTCTCCTCCCGGCCCAGAATGCGGCAGATCTCCACCGCGCCGCCGGGGGTGACGGCTTTGCCGGCAGCCGCGATGCGCACCGGCCACATGACAAAGGCGTTTTTGCACTCCAGCTTTTCCACAAGGCCGGTCATGGCGGAAAGGATGTTTTCATCTGTCCAGTCCTTTACGGCCTCAAATATTGGCAGCATGGCATTGAGCACCTCAAGGCAGCTCTCCGGCGTGGTCTTGGACTTTTTGTGGACGTATATCTCCGTATCATAGTCCGGCAGAGTATCGAAAAAGTCCAGCTTTTCGGGGATATCGGTCAGAACCTCGGTGCGCTGCTGCAAAAGGGGCGCTATGCCGGCGGGGTCTATGGCGGGATTTTTCACCGCCTGACGGATAAAAGGCTCCGCCGCCGCCGCGAACTCCTCCGGCGACATGGCGCGGATATACTCACCGTTGAAGTATTTCAGCTTTTCGATATCAAATATGGCGGGGGATCTGGAAATGCCCTTGACGTCGAATATCTCCGCCAGCTCATTAAGAGAGAATATCTCCCGCTCGCCGCCGGGGCTCCAGCCCAGAAGTGCCACATAGTTCACCACCGCCGGGGTGACGTAGCCCTGAGCTATAAGGTCCTCATAGCTGGGGTCGCCGTGGCGCTTTGACATTTTGCTGTGGGCGTCCCGCATCACCGGCGAGCAGTGGATATAGGCCGGGATATCCCAGCCGAAGCTGTCGTAAAGAAGATTATATTTGGGTGTGCTGGCCAGATACTCGCTGCCCCGCACCACATGGGTGATGCCCATAAGGTGATCGTCCACCACGTTGGCGAAGTTATAGGTGGGCAGCCCGTCCCGCTTCATGAGCACCTGATCGTCCAAGGTGTCGTTGGGCACGGTGATGCCGCCGAAGATCTCGTCGTGGAAGGTGGTCTCCCCCGCGGGAATGCGCTGGCGGATAACAAAGGCCTCCCCCGCCGCGGCCCGCCGGTCGGACTCCTCACCGGAAATATCCCGGCAGGGGTCGGCAGCCCGGTCAAACTGGCCGGAATCGGCTTCGGACTCGGTCTTTTCGCAAAAGCAGCGGTAGGCGCCGCCCTTTTCCAGCAGGAGCTGGGCGTATTTTCCGTAAAGATCCCGGCGCTCCGTCTGGATATATGGCCCCACGGGGCCGCCCACATCCGGGCCTTCGTCGTGGTAAAGACCGCACTGGGCAAGGGTCTTGTAGATAACATCCACCGCCCCCTCCACCAGTCTGCCCTGATCGGTGTCCTCGATGCGCAGGATGAATTTGCCCCCGGCCCTGCGGGCGATGAGCCAGGTATAAAGCGCCGTGCGCAGATTGCCAACGTGCATATAGCCCGTGGGCGACGGGGCAAAACGGGTACGCACACCGTCTTTGGGTATGCGCGCCTCCATCTCGTCAAACCAGTTTTTATCTGTCATTTTGTGTACTTCCTCTCTGGAAACTCTTTAGCCCTCCTATACTATTTTACATTTTGTCTGTTGTCAAGACGGTATTAAAATGATAAAATACTTCGATATCATCAATAATGGTAAAATAGCTGAAAAATCGAGGTGTCATTCAATGGACAACGAAAAAGTGAAAAAAGTAATGCTCTCCGGCATTCAGCCCTCCGGCGACCTGCATCTGGGCAACTATCTGGGCGCGGTGAAAAACTGGGCGGAGCTGGCCGAGGAGTTTGACTGCTATTATTTTATGGCGGATCTGCACTCCATTACAGTCCGGCAGGAGCCCGCGGAGCTGCGCCGCCGCTCCACCGCACAGCTGGCTCAGTACATCGCCTGCGGCCTTGACCCGGAGAGAAATACGCTTTTTATCCAGAGCCATGTTCACGAACACGCGGAGCTGGGCTGGATTTTGAACTGCTACACCATGTTCGGCGAGCTTTCCCGCATGACCCAGTTCAAGGACAAATCCGCCAAACATACCGACAACATAAACGGCGGCCTGTTCACCTACCCCTCGCTGATGGCGGCGGATATTCTTTTGTATCAGGCGGACTTTGTGCCCGTGGGCGAGGATCAGAAGCAGCACTGCGAGCTGACCCGTGACATCGCCATACGCTTCAACAACATTTACGGCGAGACCTTCAAGGTGCCGGAGCCTTACATACCCAAGGTGGGCGCGCGGATAATGGGTCTTTCAAACCCCACGTCGAAAATGTCCAAGTCCGACCCCGCCGGCTGCGTGTTCCTGATGGAAAAGCCTGAGGATATAGCCCGCAAATTCAAGCGCGCCATCACCGATTCCGACACGGAAAACTGCGTGCGCTACGACCCCGCCGCAAAGCCCGGCGTTTCAAATCTGATACAGATATATTCCTCCGTTACGGGCAAGACTATCCCCGAAGTTGAAAAAGAATTTGAGGGCCGGGGCTACGGCGACTTCAAGCCTGCCGTGGGCGACGCCGTTATCGAAGCTCTGCGGCCTATCCGCGAGGAAGCCCAGCGGATGATAACCGAAAAGGATTATCTGCGGCAGGTCTACACCCAGGGCGCTCAAAAAGCCTCTGCCATAGCGCGCAGAACTCTGCGCAAGGTCTACAAAAAGGTGGGCTTCGTAGAAAAGCCCTTCTGAGATAAAATACCTTTCAGGGAGATTGTTGCCAGATGTTGTTTTCATCAGCCGTTTGGATAAAGATTGGCCTTTCGTGCGTTATCGCTTTTGCCATATCCTTTGCCGCCACCCCCATAGTGAAGATGTTCGCCAAGGAGGTGGGCGCTATCGACGTGCCCACAGAGGCCCGGCGTGTCCACACCCATCCCATACCCCGCATGGGCGGCCTTGCCATATTTTTCGGCTTTTTGCTGACGGTGATCTTATTTGCCGACATCACAAATCAGGTGCGCGGAATACTTTTCGGCTCCATAATCATCGTGGTGATGGGCGCTATCGACGACGTTATGAATCTGAAGCCCTGGATAAAGCTGGCCGTGCAGATTGCCGCCGCCGGCGTTGCCGTGGCCTATGGCGTGGTCATCCACGTCATATCAAACCCCACAGCCTCCGACGCCGTGCTTTTGATGGGCTATCTTGCCGTGCCGGTCACTATCCTGTGGATAGTGGGCTGCACCAACGCCGTCAACCTTATCGACGGGCTGGACGGGCTGGCCTGCGGCGTTTCCGTTATCAGCAGCATCACCATGCTGGTGGTGGCGCTGATGGTGGCAGAGGGCAACGTGGCCATCATCCTTGCCGCTCTCACCGGCGCCTGCATCGGTTTTCTGCCCTATAACATGAACCCCGCCAAGCTCTTTATGGGCGACACAGGCTCTCAGCTTCTGGGCTATGTGCTGGCCACGGTGTCAGTGATGGGCATGTTCAAATACTATGCTCTCGTCACCTTCATCGTGCCTCTGATGGCCCTTGCCATTCCCCTTTCAGACACGATCTTTGCTTTCTTCCGCCGGCTTTTGCACGGGCAGAGCCCCTTCAAGGCCGACAGAGGGCATTTCCACCACAAGCTTATGGACATGGGTCTTTCCCAGAAGCAGGCCGTGGCCGTGCTCTATTCCATATCCGCCATTCTGGGTCTGGCCGCCGTGGTGCTGGCCACCTCCGGCGGTGGGCTGCGCATAATTCTGGCCGCTGCGGCCTTCCTTATCGCCCTGGGCGTGTGGTTTTTCGTGTTCAGGGGCAACCGCAACCTGCACCCCGCCAACACCGACGAGGCCGGTAATCCCCTGCCGGAAAAGCACCCCGAAGGGGAAGACGGGGAGGATAAGCATGAAGCGGATTAAAGTCATGTCCGTGTTCGGCACCAGACCCGAGGCTATAAAAATGGCCCCGCTGGCCATGGAGCTTTCCCGGCACGATGAAATCGACAGCATAATATGCGTCACGGCTCAGCACCGGCAGATGCTGGACTCGGTGATGGATATTTTCGGCCTTACCGCCGACTATGATCTGGACGTTATGGGGCGCAATCAGAGCCTGACAGACGTCACCACCAAGGTTCTGGCGGGGCTGGGAACAGTGCTTGAGCGGGCAAAGCCCGATCTGGTGCTTGTCCACGGCGACACTACCACCACCTTTTCCGCGGCGCTGGCCGCTTTTTACGCCAAAATACCCGTGGGCCATGTGGAAGCCGGACTGCGCACATACGACAGGTACAGCCCCTTTCCCGAGGAGATGAACCGCTGTCTTGTGGGCAGGCTTGCCGCGCTGCACTTCGCCCCCACGGCCAAAAATGCCGAAAACCTCCGCCGGGAAGCGGTGGAGGGTGATATATTCGTCACCGGCAACACGGTCATAGACGCCATGAAATACACTGTGGGCTCCGGCTCGGGTTTTGATTCGACTGAGCTTGCCGGCATTGATTTTGACAGCCGGCGGGTGGTGGCCATGACCTGCCACCGGCGGGAAAACTACGGTGAGCCCATGCAGAACATATTTTCCGCCGTGAAGGCCATGGCGGAGGAATTTCCGGACGTGCTGGTGGTCTACCCCGTACACATGAGCCCCATCGTCCGGGACGCCGCGAAAAGCATACTGGGCGGGGTGGAAAACATAAAGCTTATCGAGCCGCTGGATGCCATGGATATGCACCGCCTTATGGCGAAAAGCTATATGGTAATGACCGATTCCGGCGGCATACAGGAGGAAGCTCCCGCCCTTGGCAAGCCGGTGCTGGTGCTGCGCCGGGAGACCGAGCGGCCCGAGGCCGTTGCAGCGGGCACTGTCAGGCTGTGCGGCGTGGAGCGGGGCGACATTCTTGCCGCTGCCCGTCAGCTTCTTACCGACAGCGCGGCATATGAAAAAATGGCCCGGGCCGTCAACCCCTACGGCGACGGCAGAGCCTGCGGACGCATAGCCGAAGCCATACTGTTCAGCGCCGGGATTTCGGCGGAAAGGCCGGGAGAATTTGCCCCATGAAGGACAAAA
>CAZLIJ010000060.1:6816-7889 GCA_964559305.1 uncultured Oscillospiraceae bacterium
GCTGATCGTCTCCTCAATTATAATCATCGCCGCCGCCATAGTTGTGCTGCTGTTCTCCATTTTCGGCGGCATAGGCGGGGGCAAAACCCCCGCGGTGCTGCTGCCCGGCTCGGGCAGCGATACAGCGGGCGACTCCTCTTTGGCCAACGTCACGCCTAAGACCGTTCAGTCCGTCATCGCCACCCTCTCCCGTCCGGACAGCTATTCCTGCGCGGTCACTACGGAGGATTTCTGGGGTGAGGACGGCTACGGCAAGAGCACGCTTCAGGTATGGGTCATGGGTGAGTTCACCCGCATACAGCTGACGGAAAACTCCCGGGAAAAGAACATCCTTGTCAGCGCCGACGGTATCTGGATATGGTACAGCGACAACAGCGCCCAGGTTTTTCACGCTGACGCCGCTCAGGGTACGGACGCCGACCGATGGATGCGTGCCGTGACCTATGAGGAGCTTATGGACATGGATGTAACCAGCATCACCGCCGCGGGCTACGCCAAATACGCCGGTGAGAGCTGCGTGTGGGCGGAGTATACGACGCCTGAGCTGGGCTATCGCTGCCGGGAGTACATTTCCGTGAACACCGGTATCCTCATGGGCACAGAGAGCTGGGACGGAACAAAGCTTGTCTACCGCATGAAGTGCGGCACACCCTCCGTTGCTCCCCAGGACGCCGGGCTGTTCAAAGCTCCGGACGCCTGATATTAAGGCCGCCGGACGCCCGGCGGCCTTAGCCATTTTTGTTATAAAAGGAACATGGCGCCCATGATGATAAGCATTTCCGTGTCTCCGCTCTCTCTGTAAAGCAGGTACAATATCAAAAGGAGCATCAGATCCTCTGTTTCCAGCCCCTCCAGCTTCTTCGGCAGCAGGCCGCCCAGGGCGTCCAGTATGCCGCTTTTTTTCTTCTGAGGCGGTGTGCGCGGCGGCGGAGCCGGTCGGGGCGGCTGAGGCATGACCCGGCTTTGCCGCTCCCGCTTGTTGTCGTCCACCCGGGTCACTCGCCCTGTGTTGCCCTGATAGCGGTTATACATCGTCGTCTCCCCCGAATTCGTCGGCGGCCAGCTCCGCGATC
>CAZLIJ010000061.1:0-4588 GCA_964559305.1 uncultured Oscillospiraceae bacterium
CCCAGAAAGACGATAGCCGCCAGCATCAGCCACAGGTGAGCCCTGGGCAGAGAATAGCTGCCCCGCGTCACAGCCTTTGTCTCACCGCCGGGCTTTTCATAGGGCTGGGCGTTCATTTCCTCAGGCGTTTTCACAATGAAAAACATGACCAGACCAACTATAAGAACAAAACCGCACTGCACAAGAAAAGCCGTTTTGATGGAAGTGGCGATAATGAGCTTTGTGAAAACGGGGGAGCCGATGATATTGCATATGCCTGTGCCGGAGGCCATGATTCCCATGGCAAGGCCGCTGCGGTCACGAAACCAGCGCATTATAAGGATGGAGGCAGGCACAGTGCCGGCCAGAGTATATGCCGCTCCCGCCGCGGCAAAGGCGGCGCAGTAGCCGGCAAAGCTGCCGGCAAAGGCGTAAAGCAAAAAGGCGGCCGCGCAGGTGACAAGTGATATGACGATGCCCCGGCGCAGACCCAGACGGTTATAATAGGCTGTAACCGCAAAAAGCGTGAGAAAGGCCACAGCAGTGCGTATTTCGATAAGCACTGAAAGCTGAGTGTTTGAAAAACCGTTCAGGGACAGTATGTACGGCTGAAATACGGTGAAAGAATCTGTCAGCAGCCCGCTTACGGAGAATTGCAGCAGGGTACAGGCCGCGCATATGACCCAGGCATAGTGAAATCTTTTCATGCGTTCACTTCCGTTTTTCCTTTTTTTGCTACTATAAACCTATGTGAGGCCTGTGTAAAACACAAATTTGTCACAACCCTCTTATTTTTTGTATGGCCGGAGGGGTAAAAAAACAAGCTTGTACTTTACATTGACATATGATATTATTACCAAATAGGTATACATAACAACATTTAACGGCGATATCTATTACTCTTATACATCGGGGGATAACCTTATGAGTATATTAAACGCCATAATCCTGGGACTGGTACAGGGCGTTGCCGAATTTCTGCCGATCTCCAGCTCCGGGCATCTGGCAATACTGCAAAACCTGTTCGGTATGACCACCGCGGAAAACGGGCATATGTTTTTCGACGTGCTGCTGCATTTCGGCACGCTGATATCCATCTGCATAGTTTACTGGGGCGAGATCGTGGACATGGTGCGGGAATTCTTCGCCTTCTGCCGCAGGAGAAGCACTCCCGGGGGAGAGCAGATACACTATCCCGCGGCAAGGATGCTTATGATGATCGTGTTCGGCACGCTGCCGCTTTTTGTGATTCTGCCCTTTAACGACAAGGTTGAACAGCTTTATTATCACACGGCCTTCATCGGCATAGCGCTGATACTGACCGGCTGCATATTATATGTGGCCGACAAGATGAAGCCGGGCCGCAAGACCGAGGGCAGCATGAAGGTGTCCGACGCTCTTATAATAGGCGTGTGCCAGGCGGTTGCCACCATCCCCGGACTGTCCCGCTCAGGGACCACCATTGCCGCCGGCATGGCCACGGGTCTTCGGCGGGATTACGCGGTTAAGTATTCATTTTTGCTGTCTCTGCCGGCGGTGCTGGGCGCCAATATCCTTTCGCTGGTCAAGGCGGTCAAGGCAGGCATAGACGCATCCCTTATTCCGGCTTATCTCATCGGCATGGCCGTGGCCATGGTTTCCGGCGTGTTCGCCATCGGTCTTGTCAAAGCAATTGCCAATAAAGGCAAATTCGGCTGCTTTTCCTACTACTGCTGGGTGGTGGGCGTGCTGGCCATTGTCCTTACAATAATATAATCATCATCCATACCTGAGAAAGGAACGAAAAATACATGGCACAGGGTTCCGGAAAGACAAACGGGAAAAACGGCAGAAGCGGCACAGGGAAGTCCCCGCAAAAAAGAAAGCCAACCGGCAGGCCGGCTTCCGCAAAAGCCGCGGCGCAGCAGCCCGTCCGCCGGGAGATCACCGGCGGCGTGCTGGCCTTTATCGGCCTTTTTTCCCTGATAGCGTATTTCAGCGTTGACGCGCTGTTCATTAACTTCATCCGCAAGGTCATAGGCGGCGTTGTGGGCTGGGGCTTCTATATCTTCGCGCCTGTGATGTTCATCGGCGCGTACATCATGTTCTTCCACAAAGGCAGACCCGTGGCGTTCAGACTTACCGCTGCCCTTTTGCTGCCGGTGCTGTTCGGCGCCATGACGAATCTTCTTTTCAGCAGAGCGGATCTTGCTTCTGCCGGCGGCTTTGCGGCCATGGTGTCGCTGCTTTATAACGACGGAGCACAGCTGGCCTTCGGCGGCGTTGTCACAGGGCTTTTGTCCTTTGGCCTTGAAAGAGTTTTCAGCGTGTATGGGGCGTTCCCGCTGCTTTTGATAGCCTTTTTATACTTCCTGCTGGCCGCGTTTAATCAGTCCGCAGGCAAGATCATCGCCTGGGCCAAAAATCATGAGCGGCTTGAATACGAGCCTGAGCCCATGCCCGATCCCGAGCCGGAGGCTGTGCCGGTACGGGGCGCTGCCGCTGCCGGACAGGACGAGCCTAAATTTGAGACTATGCGCAATCCCCGCCGGGGAATAGACATTCCCCTTGACGAGGAGAGCGATGCCGCCCATAAAAAGAAGGGCCTTTTCGTGAAGCCCCATATGAAGGGCGCGGAGGATAAAACGGCGGACAAGCCCGCCGCGGGCGCTTCCAAGCCTGTTTCGGGAACCGAAAATGTTGCTCCCGTATCCATTGAGGAGGCGGCCGGCATAGCGGGTGTACCCGTATCCCTTGACCCCGCCGGCGCAAAGACCGCCGCCGGGGAGATATCCGACCCGCCAAAGGCCAGCAAAGCCGCCGTTGCCGCTGAGAGCGCCGCCGTGGCGGCGGCTGTGGCCGCAGCCGCTGATCTGGACGCGCCGGAGGAATACGAATTCCCGCCGGTGGATATTCTGCGCAAAAGCCCCGCGTCCACAGTGGACGGCAGGGAGGAGATCGCCGTCAACCGGGAGCGGCTTTCAAACACCATACAGAGCTTCGGCGTGGCGGCAAAGATAGCCGACGTTACCCGGGGCCCCACGGTGACTCGCTACGATTTTGAGCTTGAAAAGGGCGTGAAGCTTTCCCGGCTCACCAATCTGGCCGGTGATATCGCGCTGGCTCTCGGCGTGGTCAGCGTCCGCATTGCCCCCATACCCGACAGGATATCCACTGTGGGTATTGAGGTTCCCAACAAGCTTGTCAGTCCCGTTTACCTGAGGGATATCGTAGATACACCCAAATTCCGCTCCGCCTCGTCAAGGCTTTCCTTTGCGCTGGGCAAAAATATCAGCGGCGAGGGCGTTATCGGCAATATTGCCAAGCTGCCTCATCTGCTCATTGCCGGTACCACCGGCTCCGGCAAATCCGTGTGCATGAACTCCCTCATAATAAGCCTGCTATTCAAGGCAAAGCCAGAGGAAGTCAAGCTCATCATGATAGACCCCAAAATGGTTGAGCTTGGCGTATATAACGGCATTCCCCATCTGTATATCCCGGTGGTGACAGACCCCAAAAAGGCCGCCGGAGCCCTCCAGTGGTCTGTGGTGGAAATGCTCAAGCGCTACCGCCTGTTTTCCGAGGCCGGTGTGCGTGATCTTACAAGCTACAATGAACACCGCAAGGCGGACGGCGACCCCATTCTGCCAAGGGTGGTAATAGTTATCGACGAGCTGGCCGATTTGATGATGGCCGCCTCGAAAGAGGTGGAGGAGAGCATCTGCCGGGTGGCACAGATGGGCCGCGCCGCTGGTATGCACCTTGTTATTGCTACCCAGCGCCCCTCAGCGGATGTTATAACCGGCCTTATGAAGGCCAATATACCCAGCCGCATAGCTTTTGCGGTGTCCTCCGCCATGGAAAGCCGCATAATTCTGGACCAGATGGGCGCGGAAAAGCTGGTGGGTATGGGTGACATGCTGTTTGCCCCCATAGGCACCGGCAAGCCTGTGCGTATTCAGGGCGCCTTCGTCTCCGATGAGGAGAGGGAGGAGGTCATCGACTTTATAAAGCAGGAGGCTCAGGCCGATTACAGCGACGAGATCATGGCCTCCATAGACAAGGCCGCGGAGGAGAAAAACGGCAAGAGCTCAGAGAGCGAAGGCGAGACCGCCCCGGCTGCCGGCAGCGAGTATGACGAGCTGCTGCCACAGGGGATGAACTGCTGCCAGCCGCTGTGGATGTAATTTTGGAAACTGGCCAGGCCTCCGTATCCATGCTCCAGCGGCGGCTGAAGCTGGGCTATTCCAGAGCCGCCAGACTGGTGGATCAGATGGAGGAGCTGGGCATAGTGGGTCCATTTGAGGGCTCAAAGCCCCGTCAGGTGCTCATAACAAAGGAACAGTGGCAGGAAATGCAGATGATCCACGGCACAGCGCCCACGGAGATAATGGAAACACGCATGGAGTTCGGCGAGGATGAGCCGGAGGAACCAGAGGAAGATATCTGATATTTCGGGTCTGCCGTATGAAGAAGCGGTTATCAGCTTTTTTATGGCAGGCCCTTGTTAGGGAGAAAAATATGGATTATTTCAAACCGGCGCTTGACCTTATTACCGTGAACGCCGTCAGCACTCTGGGCCTTGCCCACGTGGGCGACGGAGTGTATGAGCTGATGACCCGGGCCATGC
>CAZLIJ010000061.1:4598-7851 GCA_964559305.1 uncultured Oscillospiraceae bacterium
ACACACAGGTGAACGATCTGCACCTGCTCACTGTTCGCCGGGTCAATGCCCCGGCTCAGGCAAAGGCCGTGAAAAAGATAATGGATATACTCACGCATGAGGAGCTTTCCGTATATAAGCGGGGCCGCAACGCCCACGTCAATTCCGTGCCCCAGCACGCGGATGTGTCGGAATATCACGCCGCCACCGGGCTGGAGGCGCTTTTCGGCTGGCTATATCTGCAGGGCATGACAAGCCGGCTCAATGAGCTTTTTGCCGCTATAACGGAGGACTGACCATGCCGCTTGACGCTGTTGTGCTGCACGCCGTTACCCTGGAGCTTTCTCAAAAGCTCACCGGGGGACGCATCGACAAGGTGCAGATGCCGGAAAAGGACGCGCTGCTGCTGTCCGTGCGGGGACAGGGGGAAAATCTCAAGCTGCTCATATCCGCCAACGTGGGTACTTCCCGCATACATTTTACCGGTGCTGCCTATGAAAACCCAGCCGAGCCGCCCATGTTCTGTATGCTGATGCGCAAGCATCTGGTGGGGGCGAAGATCGTTTCCGTCACCCAGCCGGAGTTTGAGCGTATGGTCATACTGGAATTGCAGACCAGAGATGAAATGGGAGTGCAGATGTCGGAAAAGCTTGTGGCTGAGCTTATGGGCCGCTCGTCCAACATCATTCTGGTGGGGCCGGAGGGGAATATAACCGACTGTATCCGCCGGGCGGACTTCGGCGAAAACGCCGTGCGCCGCCTGCTGCCGGGCATGATATACAGGCTACCGCCCAAGCAGGAGCGGCCGACTTTCTTCGCCTGCACCGGCGACGAGCGGGCAAGACTGTGGCGGGCGTCAAACCCGCAGGACAGCCCGGAAAAACGGCTGATGGACACTTTTTCCGGCCTGTCGCCCCTTATTTCCCGGGAACTTGCCTATCGCTGCCGCGGCGAAAATAATATGCCCCAGGCTATGGAGGCTCTTTACGAGAGCGTTATGGCGGGTGAGTTTACCCCCTATATGCTGACAAAAGACGGCGCGCCCAAGGATTACAGCTTTATGGCCATTTCCCAGTACGGCGACGAGGCGCAGGGCGAGACCTATCCTGATTTTTCTTCGCTGATGGACGCGTACTATTCCCGCCGCGACAAGGCCGAGAGTATGCGCCGCAAGAGCCGGGATCTGGCTCACTCCGTGCGCACGGCCCGGGACCGCACAGGCAGAAAGCTGGAGGCCCGCCGCAGCGAGCTTTCAAGAACTGCGGGACGGGAGCTCGTACGCCGGAATGCCGAGCTTATAACGGCCAATATGTACAGGATAAAAAAGGGCGACAAGACCCTTGTCTGCGAGGATTATTACGCCGAGGACTGCCCGCAGGCAACAATAGAGCTTGACAGCCTTAAAACGCCCCAGCAGAACGCGGCGGCGCTTTATAAGGAGTATTCCAAGCTAAAAACAGCCGAGGGGTATTTGAACGGCCTTATCGGTGAAAACGAAAAGCAGCTGGACTATCTGAACAGCGTGCTGGACGAGATAGAGCGGGCGGAGTCCGAAAAAGATCTGACCGATATCCGCCGGGAGCTGACCGACACCGGCTTTTTGAAAAAGCCCCGGGGCGGAAAGCCCGACCGCTCCCGGCCTCAGGGGCCGCTGCGCTTTGTTTCAGACGACGGATTTGAGATGCTTGTGGGCCGCTCCAACGCCATGAACGACGAGCTGACCTGCCGTACGGCTCGCAGAACGGATTATTGGTTCCATGCCCAGAAAATACACGGCAGCCATGTGATAGTCCGCTGCGAGGGCGCCCAGCCGCCGGAGAGGACGATAGAGCAGGCGGCGGCGCTGGCGGCTTATTATTCTCAGGCCCGCTCCTCCGGCAGAGCGGCGGTGGATTACACCATGGTGCGCAATGTAAAAAAGCCCGCGGGAGCCATGCCGGGTTTTGTCACCTATAACGACTTCAAAACTGCCATAGCCTCCAGCGGAGAAGAACTGGCTGAAAGGCTGAAAAAGTAAAATAGTAATCCGGCTGACTATCATTTCGTCAGCCGGATAATTTTTATTTGTTTTTCATTGCTGTCAGCGCGCTTACAAGCATTTCCGCTGCCTGAGTCCGGGTGAGCTGGGCGGAGAGCTGGTCGCCGTCGCTGATGACGCTGACGGAGCTGAGATTTGCTACCGACTGGGCGGCCCATGTGGGCACCGTGCCGTTTTCGGGACAGGCAACGTCGGCAAATCCGGCGGTCTTATTGAGCATAACCGAGGCTTCCGCCATGGTTATGGCCCGCTGACTGCCGAACACAGCCAGACCGTTTTCCGTGTAGCCCTGGACGTATCCGTTCATCAGCGCGGTGGAAACCGAGGCTTTTTCCCAGAATGGGATGTCCGCGTCATCGGTAAATCCGGTAGAGACCACCCCTTCCAGAGCCTTTACCCCGGAAAGCTCCATGCACATTGAAAGAAATTCGCCCCGGCTGACCTGACGGTCAGGCTCAAAAAGATAGGTCTCGCCCACTTTGGCACCGGTAAATATGCCGTTTTGGGCCAGCATGACAGCGTTGAGATAATCGGGACTGCCGGACATATCGGAATAGGTAACGGCGGCCTTGCGGCCAATTTTGATGATCACAGTGCCCTCCTGGGAGATGTTGCCCTGATTATCGCTGGCCTTGTAGCCGAAATAATCCTTGCCTTTTCTGCCGGAATCCGGGGTGTAGACAAATTTTCCGTCTTTTTGCAGATCAACGCTGCCTTTCACGGGCTGAGTAGTGATGCTGTAAGTGAGCGTGTCGCCGTCGGGGTCCACGGCGGACAGCTGCCCGCCGAAGGAAACGCCCCTGCAGGTCTCAAACTCAAGATTCTGGGCTTCCGGCGCGGAATTTGCGGCGGCGGAGACCGCAAAAACGCCCACGCACAGCGCCGCGGCAAGAAGAAGCGCGGCGGCGGATTTTATTTTACGCATATGCTTACCTCCAAATTAATTGACTGGAGGTAGTTTGCGCACAAAAAACCGTATTATTCCGTTGTCATTTTTCGCAAGCGGCGCTCTGTGCCGCAATTATTCCCAAATTGTCGCCAAGTGCGCAAAAAAACGCGGCCAGCACCGCCAGCTCGTCAACACTGCGTCCTTTTGCGATGGCGCAGGACGCGGCGGCGGCCAGTGCGGGCAGTGAACAGTCCTGCATATAAAAACCACCTCATTTTTATAATATGCCGCCGCCGCCGGCGGGGATATTAATTGAAATTCGTCCTTGACAAACAGCCATATTCTGT
>CAZLIJ010000062.1:0-4336 GCA_964559305.1 uncultured Oscillospiraceae bacterium
ATAAAACTACCCGGCTGCCCGCCGTGCTGGGCACTCTGCGCCGGGCGCAGCAGCATCTGGCCATCGTCACCGACGAGTACGGCGGCACCTTGGGCGTTGTCTCCATGGAGGATGTGCTGGAGCAGATAGTGGGCGACATCTGGGACGAGACTGACACCGTGAAAAACGAAATAGTCGAGCAGGCCGACGGGGTATACGAGCTCAACGGCGATATGTCCGTGTCCGATTTTCTGGAGCTTATGGGCTGGGACGAGGACGATTTTGATTTTGACAGCGAGACCGTGGGCGGCTGGACCATCGAGATGCTGGGCGAATTCCCCAAGCCCGGCGATCAGTTTGAATATGCCAACATCTCCGTGACCGTGCTGGAGGCCGACGAGCTGAGGGTGGAAAAAGTCCTTGTGCGCCGGAATCCCCAGCCGGATATGGCCAGCTGACAGCGCCCCGGGCCAATATAAACAAACTCACATTACAGGAGATAAAACTATGAAAATTGCCTTGATTGCCCACGACAAAAAGAAAGCCGACATCATCGCTCTGGCGGTGAAATACCGGGAGCTGCTGGCCCAGCATGAGCTTTACGCCACCGGCACCACGGGCAAAATGGTGTCTGAGCGCACAGGTCTCAGCATCACCCGTATGCAGAGCGGCCCCATGGGCGGCGACCAGCAGATAGGCGGCATGGTGGCCTCGGGCGCCATGGATTTTATTATCTTCCTCAGAGATCCCCTGACCGCCCAGCCCCATGAGCCGGACGTGTCCGCCCTTTTGCGGCTGTGCGACGTGCACACCACACCCCTTGCAACAAATGTGAGGAGCGCGGAGATTATGCTGCGCGCCCTGTCTGACGGGCTTTTTTGACAAGCATAAAAAGCGGCTGTTTCTTAATTGAAACAGCCGCTTTTCTATATGTGTTTTCAGTCTGTGGAGCACTTGTAGCGGTCAAAAAGCTCCTCCACCTCTTTGCCCGGAGCCTTGCCAAGTTTTGTGCCGATATAGGCGGCCAGCAGGCCGGCGAGAAAGCCGGGGAGTATCTCGTAAAGCCCGGTGGATGAGAAGAAGGCCAGCCACAGGATATCCACCGCCGCGCCGGCCACTATGCCCGACACAGCGCCGGCAAAGTTAAATCTGCGCCAGAACAGGGACAGCAGGATAACCGGGCCGAAGGCCGCGCCAAACACGCCCCAGGCGTTGGAAACAAGATTCATTATGGTGCCGCTGCCGGGGTTAGAGGCTATGAGCATGGCCACCACCGCGATGACCATAACCACCACGCGGCTGGTCCACAGCATCTCGCCGTCGGATATTTTGCCCTTGCGGATAACCGGCTCATAAACATCCGCCGCGAAGGCCGAGGCCGAAGCCAGCAGCTGGGAATCCGCCGTGCTCATGGCGGCGGCCAGAATGGCCGAGAGCAGCACGCCGGAGATAACCGCCGGGAATATCTTGCGCACCATCAGAATGAACACCTTGGAGGAGTCCTCGATCTCGCCCAGGAAAAGGCGGCCTATGATGCCCGCCAGCACCGAGAAAATGAGTATGAGCACTGTCCAGGAAATGCCGATGACCCGGGATTTTTTCAGGGCCTTGTCGGATTCGATGGACATGAATCTGATGATTATATGGGGCATACCGAAGTAGCCCAGACCCCAGGCCAGGCCCGACAGCACGTCCTGCCAGGAGGTGAACAGCTTGAAAAATCCGTCGGGCAGCTGGTTTACGCCCTCCGCGCCGCCGCCGCCGTTTACCAGCGCCAGAGCGAATATGGGGGCCACCAGCAGGGCCGCCAGCATAAGAAGGCCCTGGAAAAAGTCCGTCCAGCACACCGCGTTGAAGCCGCCCAAAAAGGTGTAGACCACGATGATGCCCGCGGCTATGTACATGGCCAGCTTTTCGTCTATACCCATGACAGTGTTGAAAAGCGTGCCGCAGGCCTTGATGCTGGAGGCCGCGTATATGGTGTAGGCAAACAGGAAGATCACCGCGCAGATTATTTGCAGCGTCTTTTTGGAGGACACAAATCTGTTGGTGAGATACTGGGGAATGGTGATGGAATCGTTGGCCACTATGGAAAACCGGCGCAGCCTGGGCGCTTCAAATATCCAGCTTAGAGCGTAGCCCAAGGCAAGGCCGATGGCGATCCAGGTCTGGCCCATGCCCGCCGCGTACACCGACGCGGGCAGGCCCATAAGCACCCACGCGCTCATGTCCGACGCGCCCGCCGACAGCGCGGACACCCAGGGCCCCATATGCCGCCCGCCCAGGAAATAATCCTTTTCGTTGTTGCCCTTGGATTTCAGGAAGAAATAGATGCCTATCCCTATCATAAAAAGAAAATAAATTATAAATACTATCAGCTCCGTGTTGTTCATGGCTCTCCCACTCTCTCTTTTTCAAAACGATGTTTCGATTATAACCGTTCCTTTCACCCCGCCGCAAGGACGATTCACCCTGTTTTTGCTTGATTTTTCAAATAAATTGGGTTTATAATAACTATACCTAATATTATTCATGTTAAAATGAAATTATTTCATGTGTGGCGGTGACTACTGATGAACATTACAAAATACGAAACTCTGGCCGCGGTGGTGGAGCTGGGCAGTCTGACCCGGGCGGCGGCGGAGCTGGGCTGCACCCAGTCCGCCGTGAGCCACGCCATAAACTCGCTGGAGCAGGAGCTGGGCTTTGCGGTGCTGACCCGTTCCCGGGCCGGGGTAAAGCTGACGGAGGACGGCAGGCGGCTGATGCCGGCGGTGCGCAATGTGCTGACAGGGCAGGAGCGGCTTTCCCAGATAGCCTCGTCCATCCGGGGTCTTGACCGGGGCACGGTGCGCATCGGCACCTTCACCTCCGTGGGCGTACACTGGCTGCCGGGCATCATCAAAGCCTTTCAGCACGACTATCCCGGCGTGGACATCAAGCTTTTGAACGGCGACTATTTCGACGTGGAGCAATGGCTCACCGAGGGGCGCATAGACCTCGGCTTTGTGAATATGCCCTGCGGCGTGGACTGTTACAGCCGGGCGCTGGTGGAAGACAGGCTCCTGGCCATTCTTCCCGCCGGCAGCCGCTTTGCCTCCTATCCCAAGTTCCCCCTGCGGGAGTGCGAGACCGAGCCGTTTATCACGCTGCTGGAAAGCTCCAACCACGACGCCCGCCGGGCGCTGGAGGCCGCCGGGGTGAAGCCGAATATAAAATACTCCACCAAGGACGATTACGCGATGATCGCCATGGTGGAGCAGGGTCTGGGCGTCAGCATCATGCCGGAGCTGCTGCTGAGGGACAGACACGAAAATATAGTTATGAAGGAGCTGGTGCCCCCGGCAAAGCGCGTTATAGGGCTTGCCATTCCGGAGGCAAGCCTGCGCAGTCCGGCCACCAGACGGTTTGAGGAATATATCGTCAGCTGGGTCAGGGAGCGGGGTTAGCTTCAGCCCAGGCCCAGGGCAGCAAAGAGCAGGGACACAAAGGGCGCCAGCACTATGGCGGGCAGCATATCGGAGATCTTCAGTTTGGTCACGCCCAAGATATTAAAGCCCAGCCCCACCATCATCAGAGAGCCCACGCAGGTCATCTCGGCTATCATGGTGTCCGTCAGCACCGGGGCCAGCGCACCGGCCAAAAGGGTCACACCCCCTTCAAACACCAGCACGCACAGCGCCGCCAGCGGCACCCCCGCGCCCAGACTTACCGCCAGCATCAGCGACGACACCAGATCCAGCACGGACTTTGTGTAAAGCATGGTATTGTCGCCGGTGGTGCCGGCCTGAATGGCGCCCACCACGCCCATGGCGCCCACGCAAAACAGCAGCGTGGCAGCCACAAAGCTCTGGGCAAGTCCGCCCTGGCCGCCGGGAAGCTTCTTTTCCACCTTTTCACCCAGCCGGGCCAGCCGCCCGTCAATATTTATCAGTGTGCCCAGCAGGGTGCCCAGCACTATGGATACCAGCAGCACCAGCACGTTTTTGCCCTGCAGCACACCCATGCCGCCGATGCACAGCGTGAAAAGCCCCAGCGCCGCCATCACGGCTGCGGAAAACTTTTCCGGTATGCCCTTTTTGCACAAAAGACCCACACCGCCGCCTGCCACTATCGCCAGCGTGTTCGCCAGTACGCCCCACATGGCCCTCACCTCATTTTTGAAAACGTTTCTTAATAATAACACATATTTTGTCGATGTAAAGAGTTAAATTGTTTTGGAATAAGACGCGGAAAACCGGCGGTCAGTTATGGCCGCCGGTTAAAGCTGTGTTTGTCTCAGCCCTCCGGGGGGCCCAGGCGGGAGAGCACCTCAATAAAATACTCCGGCAGGGGCGTCTGGATATGTACCTTTTCA
>CAZLIJ010000062.1:4346-7827 GCA_964559305.1 uncultured Oscillospiraceae bacterium
TGGATGAACTCAAGCTCCCTTGCGTGAAGGCACTGGCCTGCCAGCCCCTTGTCCGGGGAGGGGGCGCCGTAGGTAAAGTCCCCCAGCAGGGGGTGGCCGATGTGAGCCATGTGCACTCTTATCTGGTGGGTACGGCCTGTTTCCAGCCGGCAGCGGATATGTGTGTAGCCCTTATACCGGGCCACCACCTGCCAGTGCGTCACCGCGGGGCGGGAATTTTTGTCCGTCACCGCCATTTTCTTTCTGTCGTTCTGACTGCGGCCTATGGGGGCGTCCACGGTGCCGCTGTCCGCCTTCACCCGGCCCCGCACCACGCACTCATACACTCTTGAAAGGCTGTGGTCGGAAAGCTGGGCGGAAAGGCCCTGATGGGCGAAATCGTTTTTCGCCGCGATGATAAGGCCGGAGGTGTCCTTGTCGATACGGTGGACTATCCCCGGGCGTTTTTCGCCGCCCACGCCGGAAAGGGAGTCGCCGCAGCGGTATAATAGGGCGTTGACCAGCGTGCCGTCCGGGTGGCCGGGGGCGGGGTGCACCACCATGCCCCGGGGCTTGTTTATAACGATCACATCCCCGTCCTCATACACCGCGTCCAGCGGGATATTCTGGGCTATCAGCGGCGTGTCGGCAGGCGGGGGGAGGGTCATTTCAAATTCGTCCCCGGCGGCGCATTTATAGTTTTTCTTCACCGGCTCGCCAAAGAGCAGCACAGCGCCCTGTTCAATGAGCCGCTGCACCGCCGAGCGGGTAAGGCCCGATGCGCGCGCAAGGAGAGCGTCGACCCTGTCGCCGCTCTCCTGTGCTTTTACGATTATTATATCCTCGTCCATTATTTGAACTCGTTCATGATGTCGTCCAGACTGAAGCTCATCTCGTCCTCCCCGGCCACATCGGGGGCGGGGGCGGGCTTTGCCGCGGCGGCCTGGGGCTGGGGCTGAGACTCCGGCTGAGGCTGGGGCTCCGGCTGGGGGCGGGGTTCCGGCTCGATCTGAGGCTCAGGCCGGGGCTGGGGAGGCGCGGGGCGCGCCGGTTCCTCATCGGGCAGTCTGGGGGGTCTGGGCTGCTCCGGCTCATCCCGCCGGGCGCTGTGGCGGCCACTGTCGTGACTGTGGCGGGGTCTTTCCTCGTCAGGCTCCCGCTCAGAACGGGCGCCGTGTCTTGTATGCCCTTTCGTTTTCTTTTCGGCGTGTTCCGTATTCTTTCCCGTACCGAAAATCAGATAAACGCAGAACAGTATGCCGCAGATAGTTATAAAGAGATCGGCAATGTTGAACACCTGAATGAATTTTACAGGCTCAATGACGAACATATCCACCACATAGCCGTACATGACCCGGTCGATACAGTTTCCTATGGCGCCGGCAGCGGTCAGCACCGCCGTCCAGCGGCCAAAGCGGCCTTTTATCATGTTCTTTGCCAGCGCCAGAACTATAACCGCCGTGAATACCACCGCCAGCAGAACGAATATCCACCGCCAGCCGGCCAGCAGACTGAAAGCCGCGCCTTCGTTATGGATGTTCACCAGCTTGAACACGCCCGGTATCAGTTCCACGGAGCCGGTATCCAGCACTATGTTGGCCGTGACCCAGTATTTCATCCACTGGTCGGCTATCAGCGCCATCACAGCCACTATCGCATACAGCATATCTATTAAACCCCTTTCATTTTAAGGGAAAAGCTCGTTTTACGCCCTCAGCCGATGGCCGCGACCACAGCGGCGCAGCGGGGGCACAGGCCGGTCTGGGGATCGGCCTTTCTGGTGTGTATCCAGCAGCGGGGGCACTTTTCTCCCTGAGCTTCCGCCACGGAAACAGTCAGGCCCGGATTCTTTTCACCCTTGCCCACAACCGCGCCGCTGTCGGGCTCGCCGTCTGCCAGCAGGCATTCGGACACAATGAAAAGCTCGGAGAGATCCATGGTCTTCGCGTCCTCCACGGCCTTTTTGGAAGCTTCGTCGCCGCAGTAAAGGGTCACGGCAGCGTCCAGCGGCTTGCCGATGCGCTTGTCGGCACGGGCGGATTCCAGCACGCCGTTCACATCGTCCCTCAGGGCGATAAGCTCGTCCCATTTTGCCATGGTGTTTTCGTCCAGAGAATACTCCTCAAAGGGCTTGTTCATGTCGTTGAGCACCACGTTGCGGTCATCGTCACTGGAGCGGTGAGGCATGGAGCGCCAGATCTCGTCGCAGGTGAAGGCCAAAATGGGGGAGAACATTTTTGTGAGGGAGTCAAGAATCAAAAACAGAGCCGTCTGGGCGGAGCGGCGCTTCAGGCCGTTTTTCTCCTCGCAGTAAAGTCTGTCCTTGATGATGTCAAGATAGAAGGAGGAGAGCTCCACCACGCAGAAATCGTTGATGGCGTGGGAGATAACATGGAACTCATAGTTATTATAACACTCCTCCACCTTTTTGATAAGCTCATTTAGTTTTGTTACGGCCCAGCGGTCCAGCTCCAGCATATCGCCGGGGGCCACCAGATCGTCCGCGTCAAAACCGTCCAGATTGCCCAGGCAGTAGCGGGCGGTGTTGCGGAACTTCAGGTAGTTCTGACTCAGCTGCTTGAAGATCTCCTTTGAGCAGCGCACATCCACATGGTAATCGGCGGAGCCTGCCCACAGACGCAGCATATCCGCGCCGTATTCCTCGATGATCTCGGCGGGGTCCATGCCGTTGCCCAAAGACTTGTGCATGGCCTTGCCCTCGCCGTCCACGGTCCAGCCGTGGGTGACGCATTCCTTGAAGGGCGCGCCCTTGCCCAGAGCGCCCACAGCCACCAGCGTGGAGGACTGGAACCAGCCGCGATACTGGTCAAGGCCTTCGATATACATGGTGGAGGGCCAGAAGCCCTGATCCCGCTTCATGGCGGCGTAGTGGGTGGAGCCGGAGTCAAACCAGCCGTCCAGCGTGTCCTCCTCCTTGGTGAAGGTCTTGCCGCCGCAGTGGGGGCAGGCAAAATCATGGGGCAGAATGTCGGAAGCGTCCATATCGAACCAGGCGTTGGAGCCTTTTTCCTCAAACAGCTTTGATACGGCGGCGATGGTCTCGTCCGTCACCACCGGCTTGCCGCAGTCGGCGCAGTAAAACACCGGGATGGGCAGGCCCCATTTGCGCTGACGGGAGATGCACCAGTCGGCCCGCTCACGGATCATGGCCTTGATGCGGTCCTTGCCCCATTCGGGAACCCAGCGCACATCGTCGCAGGCGCTGCAGGCCTCGTCCTTGAAAGCGTCCACAGAGCAGAACCACTGGGGCGTGGCCCGGAAGATGATGGGGCCTTTGCAGCGCCAGCAGTGGGGGTAGCTGTGGACGATATCCTCGGAAGCGAAAAGGCTGCCGGCCTTGCGCATATCCTCAAGAATGACGGGGTTGGACTCCTCGGTATACATACCGGCGTATTTGCCGGCGTAATCTATGTGCCGGCCCTGATCGTCTACGGGCACTACCATGTCCATGCCGTAGCGCCGGCAGGTCTGATAGTCGTCC
>CAZLIJ010000063.1:0-7815 GCA_964559305.1 uncultured Oscillospiraceae bacterium
ACCGAAAACGTGAAGATGATCTACGTCATCCCCGACTTCCAGAACCCCACAGGCCGCACCTGGCCTCTGGAGCGCCGCCAGCAGTTCATGGAGATCATCAACAGATACGAAGTCCCCGTCATCGAGGATAACCCCTACGGCGAGCTGCGCTATCAGGGCGAGTATCTGCCCGCGCTCAAGAGTATGGACACCAAGGGCCTGGTCGTATATCTGGGCACCTTCTCCAAGATTCTGGCCCCCGGCTATCGTCTGGGCTGGGTCTGCGCTGACGACGAGATACTGAAAAAATACAACTTCATGGCTCAGGCAGCCGCTCTGCAGGCCTCCACCATCGGCATGATGGAAGTCTCCAAGTTTATCGATATGTTCGATCTGGACGAGCATGTGGCCAAGATTCGCGAGTGCTACGCTCATCGCTGCCAGCTGATGCAGGACACCATGGCGGCCACCTTCCCCAAGGAAGCGGTTTTCACCCATCCCCAGGGCGGTCTGTTCGCATGGGTCGAGCTGCCCGAGTATATCGACACCAAGGTCATGGCCGCACAGGCTCTGGAAAAGAAAGTCGCCTACGTCCCCGGCGAGGGCTTCTATCCCAACGGCGAAGTCCGCAACTGCATGCGTCTTAACTACTCCAACATGCCGGACGAGAAGATCGTAAAGGGCATCACCATTCTGGGCGACGTCATAAAGGCCAACCTGAAATAATCAATATTTAAAAAAGCTCCCGGACATCAGTCCGGGAGCTTTTCACACCTCCGCCTTTTCCGGGGCGGAGAGCTGTTTTTTGAAAACGAGGCCGAAAAGCCAGTGGGTGAACGGCGCCGCGGCGTACATATTCCAGAAAAACGCCATGGGAAAGTTTTTCAGCACAGTTCCCAGCCATATTGCCGGAAGCTCAAGCGGAGGCTTCCCCCCCATCACCACGCTGAACAGCAGCGACGCGGTCAGACTCATGGTGGGGCACATTATGGCCACGGTGCCCGCCTGACGCATTATCCGGCAGAAATACGGATTGTCCTTTTCCGGGTCGCAGTGCCGGGCCGCGAAGCGCGCTCCCAGCCGGTTTCCCCAGAGATTTGAAAACACAAAAACCAGCGCCCCCATAAAAGCGCACTCCTTCAGCGCGGGAGTAAACACAGCCCAGCTGAGATTGCTGAAGCCGCCCGGCGTCAGAGCGACGCCCATTTTTACGGCGACGTTGTACACTTCCATTCCTATGGCCATGGAATAGGACATGATAAGGCCGAACACCGCTTTTTGAAATTTGCTGCGAGGCATAAACAAGTCTCCCTTCATAAAATGAAAACGGCGCGTCTATTTTAATAGACTACGCCAATTAAGACTTATTTCTATCTGCGACGGTGGCCGCCTGTGGCGTATTATACCGCAAAACCGGCGGATTTTGCAAGAGCCGGCAAAAAGGGCTTTGGTTTTTGCCTGAGTTTTGAGTGAAAGTGACTGTTGCTTTTATCCGGCGGGATGATTATACTCAAAGCTGTCTTTTTAATTTAACACTAAATCGGAGCGTCTATGGAAAAAGCGGGAAAAAAGCTGAACATTGTATATGCTGGGATGCAGGGCGTCTACTGGATGGATTACTGCATGGTTCTCAGCTTCGCGGCGGTGTATCTGCTGGCAAAGGGCTATTCCAACGCCGAAGCCGGCGTGGTGATGGCGGTTTCCAACGTGCTGGCGCTTTTGATACAGCCGGTGATCGCCTCTCTGACGGACAAATCCCGCCGGGTCAGCATTCTGGGCGTGCTGTGGGCGCTGACGGCCATAACAAGCGTATTTTTGTCCGTGGTTTATTTTATCGACGCCCGCTGCGCCCTTATGACCGCGTCCTACGCTCTGGTCTTTTCGCTTTTAATAGTGGTTCAGCCCTTTATGACCTCCCTGACCTTCACGGCGGAGGCCTGGGGCGTACATATCAATTACGGCGCCTGCAGGGCCTTCGGCTCCTTTGCCTTTGCCGTTATGGCGGCTGTCATGGGCACTGTGGTTGAAAAGCTGGGAGCGCGCACCGTGCCGATATCGGCGCTTATCTGCACAGTTATTTTTGTTATCCCGCTGGCCGTATTCACCGCCTGTGACCGCAAAAACAGCCCGGTGGAAAACGCCGCGCGGGAAACTCCCGCCAGCGGTATTCTGGAGTTTTTTAAAAATAACCGCCGCTTTACTGTTTTTCTTGTGGGGCTTGCGTTCTTGTTTGCCACCCACTCCATGCTCAACAACTTCCTTATCCTCATCGTGAACAACGTGGGCGGCGGCAGCGCCGACATGGGCATACTGTGCGCCTACACCGCGCTTTTGGAAGTCCCCACCATGATACTTTTCGACCGGCTGACGGATAAGTTCAGCTGCTCGTCCCTGCTGCGATTTTCCGCCGTGATGTTCACGGTCAAGGCCTTTGCCATATTTTTCGCCAAAAGCATAGGCTGGCTGTATCCGGCGCTCTTTTTCCAGACTTTGAGCTTTGCCATATACATCCCCGCCTCCGTGCGCTACGCCATGCTGGTGGTGGATCAAAAGGACGCTGTAAAGGCTCAGACCTTCATCACCCTGACGGGTACTATCGGCTCCATATTTTCCTCCCTTCTGGGCGGCGTTATGTTTGACGGCGCGGGCGTACCCGTGACGCTGCTCATCGGCGCGGGCGTGTCCGCCATAGGCACGCTGCTGGTATTGCTGGCCGTGGTGCCCACAGCCCGGGGCAGAGGCTGAGAGGGGAAGCGTGGAAGTACTAATTTCGTTCATCATATTTCTGGCGGCCATGGTGGCCTGTCTTATATTCAAAATCTCCATCCTTGCCGGACTGGCAGTAGGCTGGGCAGTGTTCGCCCTTGCTTCCCTGCGCCGGGGCAGCCGCTTTGCGGACGTGCTGCGGGCCTCGGGAAACGGCGTCAAAGATTCACTTATCGTGGTCAGTATCCTGCTGATAATCGGTATGCTGACGGCTTCTTGGCGCTCCGGCGGCACTATTCTCTTTTTTGTTTACTACGGCATCAAGCTCATAAGCCCCCGGCTATTCATTGTGCTGACCTTTGTGCTGTGCTCCGTTTTGTCCTACGCCATCGGCACCTCCTTCGGCGTGGTGGGCACCATGGGCGTTATTTTCATGGCCATCGCCCGCTCCGGCGGCGCAAACGAGATACTCACGGCGGGAGCCGTGATGTCGGGGATATACTTTGGGGACTGCTGCTCCCCCGCCTCCTCCAGCATGGCCCTGACCGCAGCCCTGTGCCATACCGACGCTTACAGCCATTCCCGCCGGCTATTGAAGGCGAACCTTTTGCCTTCGGCGGCCTGCCTTGTTATTTACGGCCTTATCTCCTTCTTTTTCCCCCTTGAAAGCGTCAGCACGTCCATGATGGACGCCATCAGCTCGGAGTTCAATGTCTCCTGGTGGACAGCCCTGCCCGCCGTGATAATGCTGCTGCTGCCCGTATTGAGGGTCAAGACCAAATACGCCATGGCAGCCAGCATACTGGCCGCCGGCGCGGTGAGTGTTGCGCTGCAGGGCATGAGCGTACCGGATTTCCTCAAATGTCTGGCGTTTGGCTATCAGAAAACAAGCCCCGGACTTGGAACCATTCTTCACGGCGGCGGCATTCTTTCCATGCTGGAGATAAGCGCCATACTGGCCCTCTCGTCCACCTATTCCCGCATTTTCCGCCTGACGGGAATGCTGGACGGCGTGGAGGAAAAGCTGAGCGGGCTCATACTGCGTTTCGGCGCTTTTCCGGTGATGCTGGCAGCCAGCATCGCCGCGGGCATTGTTTTCTGCAACCAGACCATTGCCATTTTGATGTGCGCTTCCATGCTGGCGCCCGCTTATGAAAAGCTGGGCGCGGGCGGAGATACCCTGGCGCTGGACATCGGCTGCTCCGCTGTGGACGTGTGCGGTCTTATCCCCTGGTGCATCGCCTGCTCCGTTCCGCTGCAGGTGATGGGGGTGGGCGTAAGCGCGCTGCCGGTGTCGTTTTTGCTGTTTTTGCTGCCGCTGTTTCGTCTGGCCGGAACTCTGATAAAACCTCATAAAAAAATCAAAGCCGGAGCTTAAGCTCCGGCTTTGACCGAATATTGCAATATCAGGATTTATTTTTAAGCTGCTCCAGCTTTTTATCCAGCTCCAGCATACGCTTTTCGGCCTTATCGGCCTCTTTCTGGGCTTCCTTGACGGCTCTTTCCCGGGCTTTTTCTTCGCTTATATGCTTATATGCCTCAACGCGGGCCTCCTTGGCGGCCCTTTTGGCCTCCTGACGGGCCTGTCTGGCCTGAAGCTTCACATCGTCCGTGGCGTCCGCGGCCCGGGCGCGTTTTTCCTTCATCTCGGCCAGTATCCGCTTGCTTTCGGCGTTGTGGGCGATCATTTCACTCTCCCGCTTTTCCCGCAGCTGTTTCCACCTGTGGTACAGCGGGGCAAAATCCTTTGAAAGGTAGTACTCCCCATCCCTTTTGGTGATAAAGCCCATGGTCTGCATGGCTATCCACAGGTTTTTCGCGCCCCAGAAGGAGTGCTCCTCCTCGTATATTCCCTTCTCCACCAGCAGGCGGCGCAGGTCTTTTATGGTTATGGGCCGGTTTTCGTCCATGTCGATATAGGTGCTCATAAGACCGGCTCTGGTCAGCACCTCGGTTCGGCGGTCGCCGGACGCGGCATAGCGCCCTGAGCGTATCTCCTCGATCAGCGCCTCAAGATTTTTTCTTGTTGGTCTGCTGTCAGGCAGCAGTTCTTCCACGGCCTTCGGCTCTGAGCCGCCGTCCGGAACACTATTTTTGTTTCTAAACATAGCTGCACCTCCGAAGATTATTACTCCGTTTCGCGGCCTAATTATTATAAATTCTGTTTTTGCAAAATGCAACTGAAAATGTCACACAGTTTCCGGGACGTACTGTACTTTTTAATATTATTGTAGCACAAGCTGTCAGTGTGTTATATAATCAAAGCCGGGTGATTTGTATGAAAAATACTACTCTTTGCTATATTGAGCAGGGCGATAAGTATCTGATGTTACACAGAATCAAAAAGGTAAACGATCTCAATCACGACAAGTGGATAGGTCTGGGCGGCAAGTTTGAGGAAAACGAAAGTCCGGAGGACTGCCTTGTCCGGGAGATCAAAGAAGAATCCGGGCTGACGCTGACAAGCTGGACATACCGGGGCATTGTGACCTTTGTTTCCGACGAGTGGGAGGGGGAATATATGCACCTTTTCACCGCCGAAGGCTTTAGCGGCCAGATGACCGACTGCGACGAGGGCGCGCTGGAATGGATAGAAAAATCCAGGCTTCTTTCCCTGCCCTTGTGGGAGGGAGACAAGATATTTCTGCGCCTTATCGACGAAAACGCGCCGTTTTTCTCGCTTAAGCTCCAGTATCGGGGCGACGGGCTGGTCTTTGCGGCCCTCAACGGTAAGCGGATAGTATAAACGCTCTCACCCTTTCATAAAATGTACTATTTCACTTTGTGAAGGGGTGGTTCAAATGAAGATATATGTGGTGCGGCGGGGTGATAGCATTTACGGCATAGCCCCGTTTCGGACTGTCAGCCGAGCGGATAGCCTATGATAATCAGCTTGCCGACCCCTCCCGGCTGCCGGTGGGGCTTGCCCTGCTGCTGCCCGGTGCTGACGGCGCCGGGCCTTCCGCCGCAATAGAAACCAACGGCTATTTCTATCCCAATGTCAGCTCCGACACGCTGACTGAGAGCATGAAGTATCTCAGCTTTCTGTGCCCTTTCAGCTGGCAGACAGACGCCGACGGCGCTCTCGCGCCAATACGGGATCAGGAGCTTATCACCGCGGCCTACGCCGGCAATACCGCGCCGCTGCTGACCGTCACCAATCTGTCTTCTTCCGGCGGCTTTTCCAGCGACATCGCCCACGCCGTTATCACCGACGGGGACGTGCAGGAGCGGTTTATTGCCAACATACTCACCGCTCTGAGGGGGCGGCATTACTACGGCGTCCAGCTGAATTTTGAATACATATTCCCCTTTGACAGGGACAGTTACAGTCAGTTTATCCGCCGCCTTGCCGGGGTGCTGCATCCTCTGGGCTATTACTTTATCACCACCGTGGCTCCCAAGACCTCCGACGCCCAGCCGGGCATACTGTACGAGGCCATGGATTACGCCGCCCACGGGCTCTGGGCTGACCGGGTAATCGTGATGACCTACGAGTGGGGCTATACCTACTCCCCGCCCCAGGCCGTGTCGCCGGTGAATAAAATGCGGGCAGTGCTGGATTACGCAGTGACCAAAATTCCCCCCGGCAAGCTTTTGATGGGCTTTTCAAACTACGGTTACAGCTGGGCGCTGCCCTGGCGGCAGGGGAAGGGGCAAAGGTGATATCCAACGCCGGGGCCGTGGATCTGGCGTCCTCAGTATTTGCGGAGATAAAATTCGACCCGGTGGCTCAGGCGCCGCACTTTATCTACACCGACGCCGCCGGGCAGCAGCGGGAGGTTTGGTTTGAAGACCCCCGCTCCGTGCGGGCGCGGCTGGCTCTGGTGTCGGAATACGGCCTTGCGGGCATAAGCTGGTGGACGCTCAACCGGCTCTACCGGCCCGGATTCCTCACGCTGGAAAGTATGTTCGGGGTCGAAAAAATAATATGATTGCCATATACGGGCAAAAGCCTTATATTTAAGCTAATTTTAAGGTGAAAAAGGGATAATACTCTCAAAGATAAAAGCGAGGTGAGCGGTTTGCGCCTATTACTTGCCGACGATGAAAAAGAACTGACCGACGCTCTTTACGTCATACTTAACTACAACAAATATACCGTGGAAGCTGTTTATAACGGGCAGGACGCGCTGGACTACGCCCTTGCCGGAGAATACGACGGCATAATTCTGGACGTGATGATGCCGAAAATGGACGGCTTTGAGGTGTTAAGACGCATCAGGGAAGCCGGCGTCACCACCCCTGTGCTTATGCTCACGGCCAAATCCCAGCTTTCCGACAAGGTGGAGGGGCTGGACGCCGGGGCGGACGACTATCTTCCCAAGCCCTTTGAGACTGACGAGCTGCTGGCCCGCATACGGGCCATGACCCGCCGGGGCGGGGCGGCCTTCACGCCCGACCGGCTCTGCTTCGGCGATCTGAGCCTTGACCGGCGCAGCTTTGAGCTTAGCTGCGGAGACAATACCGTGCGCCTTGCCAACAAGGAATTTCAGATGCTGGAGCTGATGATGACAAATCCCAAGACCGTTATATCCACCGAGCGGTTTATGGACCGCATTTGGGGCTATGATTCCGACAGTGAGATAAACGTGGTCTGGGCTTATATCTCATATCTCAGAAAAAAGCTTCAGTCTATCGGCTCCACCGTGGAGCTGACCGCGCTGCGGGGCCGGGGCTATGTACTGGAGGAAAGCGCCGGATGATAAAGACGCTGCGAAAAAAATTCATACTGGTCATGATGCTCTCGCTGCTCATCGTTATGGCGCTGCTTGTGGGCGCCATCAACATCGTTTACGCCGTCAATATCCGCCGGCAGGCGGACAGCACCATAGATGTGCTTTATGAAAACGCCGGCTCCTTTCGGGAGATGGGGCCGGGCAAGGAACAGCATATGAGCGGAGAGGAGGACGGCGGCAGAAATATGAAGGGCGGCGGCATGGGCATAACGCCGGACACCAAGTTTGAAACCAGCTTCTTCATCGTCCAGCTCAACGCCGACAAAACCGTTTCCTCCATTAATCACGGCTTTATCGCCTCCGTGAGCGAAGGAGATATCTCCGCCTACGCCCAATCCATAGTTTCCGGCGGCAGGGAAAACGGCATGGCGGATTATTTCCGATACAAGGT
>CAZLIJ010000064.1:0-7761 GCA_964559305.1 uncultured Oscillospiraceae bacterium
AAGGTGGCGCCGAAGGCGACGGATGAGGTGGAAAGTCCAGACGGTGCCGCATATACACCTCATCAGTCCGCTGCGCGGACAGCTTCCCCTCAAGGGGAAGCCAAGGACGACGGATGAGGTGGAAGGTCCAGACGGTGCCGTAATCACACCTCATCAGTCCGCCGCGCCATTAGCCTTCCCCTTGAGGGGAAGCCAAGGACGGGGCGTTACCCTCAAGGGGAAGCCAAGGACGGGGCGTTACCCTCAAGGGGACGCCAAAGGTCAGGAGAAACACATTATATACGAAGGGAGGCTTGGATATGTCGTTTTCATCTAAGGTCAAGGGTGAGCTGTGCTCAGAAAGACCTGAGAAAAAATGCTGCGCGGTGGCAGAGGCTTACGGCGCGCTGCTGTACTGCCACACCTTTTCTCCCGACGAGATACGCATCATCACCTCCTCGGACGCTTTTGCCGCCCGGCTGCCCCGGCTTTTCCGCCGGGCCTTCGGAGTGGGCTTCGACGTGGCTCCGCCGGAGGGCGCGCCGGGCAAGCGCAGCTTTGTTATATCCGACCCGGAAAAAATATCCGCCGTGTTCGGCGCCTTCGGCATTGAACCCGGCAGTGCGCTGAGTCTGCACATAAATCTTGGCGTGCTGGAAAATGACTGCTGCCGGGCATCCTTCGTCCGGGGCGCGTTTCTGTCCGGGGGCAGCATCACCGACCCGGACAAGCGCTATCATCTGGAGCTTTTTACCTCCCATTACAGCGTCAGCAGGGAGGCCTATTCCATATTGCTGGACATGGGCTTTTCCCCCAAGGAGGCCCGGCGGGGCGGGGGCTATCTGGTATACTTCAAGCAGTCCGAGGCCATCGCCGACTTTTTCACCACCATCGGCGCGCCCTGCGCCGCCATGGACGTGATGTCCGCCAAGGTGGAAAAGGATATGCGCAACACCATCAACCGCAAGGTGAACTGCGATTCCGCCAACGCCGACAAGACCGTCACCGCCGCCCAGCGGCAGTTGGAGGATATCCGCCGGGTGAAGCGGGAGCTGGGCTTTGAAAACCTGCCGGAGCCGCTGCAGCAGGCGGCGCTGCTGCGGATAACCAATCCCGAGGCAAGTCTTTCCGATCTGGCCAGTCTGGCCGTACCCCCGGTATCAAAATCGTGCATGAACCACCGGCTAAAAAAGTTGGCGGCCATAAATACAAATACAATGGAGGAACCAAAATGAAAAAAGCTCTTTCCATCCTGCTGGCGCTGACAATGGCGCTGGCTCTGGCGCTGCCCGCCGCGGCGTCCACGGGTCCGGTTCAAAACCCAAGTATCGCCACAAAAAATTTCAGCGATATGGGCGACGTCAAAAATGTTGAAGCCGCAGACGTGCTGGTTTCTGCCGGAGTCGTCAGCGGCACCTCGTCCACGACCATTGATCCCCTGGGGTTTTATACAAGGGAGCAGGCCGCGAAGATAATCTGCTATATGCGCCTGGGCCCTGCGGAAGCGGAGAAATTAACGTGCACCTCCTCCCCTTATAAGGACGTTGAGGCCGGACGCTGGAGCGCGCGGTATATTTCCTACCTTGTCGAAAACGGTGCTGTTTCTGGTATGGGCGACGGAACCTTCGACCCGACATCTTCCATCAGTGGCTATGAGATTGGCAAAATGGCGCTCTGCGCCTTAGGCTATGGCGAAAACGGAGAATACACCGGTTCCGGCTGGGCAGGCAATGTCGCCGGCGACGCGAAGGCCATTGGGCTGTCGGCGGGCTGCGGCGATAAAGTCATATCTTCCGCTTCCCTAACCAGGGATATGGGCATGCAGATCGCCTTCAACGCCCTCGCCAACTCTCAGATCGTAGAATATGACGAGGCTGCAAAAGCCTATGTTGGCACAGGCACTACATTGGGCGAAGGCATTCTTAATATGGAGCTGAACATCAGCGGGGACAGCCACAGCTGGTCCGTCGCAGATAAGCCTGTAACCGACAACTACAAAAATGATCCCGTCGGTGATGGTATGCCTGACACCGCCGATGCCGCCGCCATGTACGGCAACACTCTGCGCATAGTCAGCGGCGGCGCGGCCTACACGGTCACTGTGGCCAAGGACGCCGTGCTCTCATTGAATAACGCAGACGGCCAGACTATACAGTCCAGTACTATTACCGCCGGCACAGCACTGCCGGTGGACTTTATCGGAAAACTAAGCCTGGGTTATTCCGCCTCCGGCGAAATGGCCTCAATGGTCGCTAATGTGAAAGACTTTGTGGCAAAAGACTTAGTTCTTGGCGTAATTAAGCAAACATATACCAAGGACGGCAAAGACTATGTCAGAGTTTTTGATGGAAACAACACGACAGATTACATTTATACCGCTAAGAGCAAGGAAAACGGATTAGTGTGTATTTTTCAGAAAGGTGACGGCACAGTCTCTGTCAGCACGCCTGAAAATTTGGTCAGCGGCTAACCATCCGCCATATTCAAGACTGACGGGAACAACACCGGTATGACCGTGAACGGAGCAACGCTGTCTTTCAGCGCGGACACAAAATTCATTATTCGTGTAATAGATTTAAATGAGAGCGCCCAGCAAAGCACCCCTCTCCTGACCCAGACCGCCGCAGACGTGTCTACTCGGGGCATATATGAGATCGCTTACCATGTTGAAGGTGGCGTCAATGTGGCTGACATGGTGTATTGTAGCGGCTCAGTGTCGCCGCCCATAATCATCATTCCGCCGGTGGAAAGCATGTCGCCCGACGACTACGTCAATGCTAAATAGTAACCAACATTTTGACCTGAAAGGATAAGCCATGGCCTTTGTACACCTGCATGTTCATACGGAATACTCCCTGCTGGACGGCGCTTGCCGCATACCGGCGCTGGCGAAGCGCGCCAAAGAGCTGGGGCAGAGCGCCCTTGCCGTCACAGACCACGGGGTGATGTACGGCGCGGTGGCCTTTTACCGGGCCTGCGCCGCCGAGGGCATAAAGCCCATAATCGGCTGCGAGGTGTATGTGGCTCCCCGGGGCATGAGCGACAAGGAGCACGGTCTGGACAGCGAGTACAGCCATCTTATCCTGCTGTGCAAAAACGAAACCGGCTACAAAAACCTGTGCTATCTGGACTCCATGGCCTTCACCCGGGGCTTTTACATAAAGCCCCGGGTAGACTGGGCGCTGCTCCATGAGCGCAGCGAGGGGCTTATCTGCCTTTCCGGCTGCGTGGCGGGGGCCATACCCCGCATGATACGTGCCGGGGATTACGAGGGGGCAAAGGCCAAGGCGCTGGAGCTTTCCGAGCTTTTCGGACCCGGGGGCTTTTATCTTGAGATACAAAAGCACGGGCTGGAGGAAGAGGAGGTGGCCGCCCGGGGCCTTATCCGCATCCACCACGAAACCGGCATCCCGCTGGTGGTGACTAACGACGCCCACTATGTTAACAGGGAGGACGCCAAGTATCAGGACGTGCTGATGTGCATCCAGACCGGCAAGACCGTGGACGATCCCCAGCGCATGAGATTTGAAACCAGGGAGCTGTATCTCAAATCCGAGGAGGAGATGCGGGCCCTTTTCCCCGAATACGCCGAAGCCGCCGACAACACCAATGTTATCGCCGGGGAATGCAATTACGACTTTGAGTTTGGCCGCTATCATCTGCCCCGCTTCAAGCTGCCCCAGGGGGAGAGCGACAGCTTTGAGTATCTTAAGAAGCTCTGCGAGGCTGGCTTTGAGGCGCGCTTTGCCGGCAGGCCGGAGGTTCGCAGGCAGCTTGAATACGAGCTTTCCGTCATACAGAAGATGGGCTTTGTGGATTACTTCCTCATCGTGCAGGATTTTATCAACTACGCCAAGGGGCAGAAAATCCCCGTGGGCCCGGGCAGAGGCAGCGCCGCGGGCAGCGTGGTGAGCTACTGTCTTAATATCACCGACGTGGACCCCATCAAATACTCCCTGTTTTTCGAGCGATTTTTGAACCCCGAGCGGGTGAGTATGCCGGATATCGACGTGGATTTCTGCATCCGCCGCCGGGGCGAGGTCATCGACTATGTAAACCGTAAATACGGCTTCGACCATGTGGCTCAGATCGTCACCTTCGGCACCATGGCCGCCCGGGCAGCCATCCGGGACGTGGGCCGGGTGCTGAACATGAGCTACGCCGAAACCGACGCCGTGGCAAAGCAGGTGCCCTTCGCCGCCAACATGACTATCGACGAGGCGCTGACCCTTTCAAAGCCACTGAAGGAAATGTACGACGCCGACGAGGCCGTGAAAAATCTTATCGACACCGCCCGGGCGCTGGAGGGCATGCCCCGCCACGCCTCCACCCACGCCGCGGGCGTGGTGATAACGGAAAAGCCGGTGTATGAGTACGTCCCGCTGGCCACCAATGACGAAAGCGTGGTGTGCCAGTACCAGATGACCACGCTGGAGGAGCTGGGTCTGCTGAAAATGGACTTTCTCGGCCTGCGAAACCTGACGGTTTTGGAGGACGCGGCGGAGCTTGTGCGCAAACGCAAGCCGGATTTCACCGTGGAAACTATTCCCGAGGGGGACGACAAGGTCTTTGAAATGCTCTCGGCCGGCAAAACCGCCGGCGTTTTCCAGCTTGAATCCACGGGCATGACCAGCGTGTGCACCCGGCTTAAGCCCCGGGGTATCGAGGATATCACCGCTGTCATCGCCCTGTACCGCCCCGGTCCCATGGACTCCATACCAAGATTTATAGAGTTCTCATCCCACACGGAAAAGATAAGCTACAAGCACCCGCTTTTGAAACCCATACTGGAAGTCACCTATGGGTGCATCGTGTATCAGGAGCAGGTTATCGAGATCTTCCGCTCTCTGGCGGGCTTTTCTCTGGGTCAGGCGGACAATATCCGCCGGGCCATGTCCAAGAAAAAGCACAAGGTCATCGACGCGGAGCGGGTGGCCTTTGTCCGCGGCGACCCGGAGCGGGGTATAAAAGGCGCCGTGGCCAAGGGCGTGCCGGAGGATACCGCAAACTCCATCTATGACGAGATCCTTGACTTTGCCAGCTACGCCTTTAATAAGGCCCACGCGGTTTCCTACGCCATCGTGGCCTACCGCACGGCCTATATGAAATACCGCTATCCCCGGGAGTATATGGCCGCGCTGCTGACAAGCATTCTCGATTCCAGCGACAAGGTGGCGGAGTATATCGCCGCCTGCCGTGACATGGGCATAAAGCTTTTGCCCCCGGATGTGAACGAATCCGGCGCGGACTTCACCGTGGCCGGGGAAAACATCCGCTTTGGTCTGGTGGCCATCAAGGGTCTGGGCCGGGGCTTTGTGGACGGGCTGATGGCGGAGCGGGCGCAGAACGGGCCTTTCACCGCCTTCGACGAATTCTGCCGCAGAATGTACGGCAGGGAAATGAACCGCCGGGCAGTGGAAAATCTTATCCGGGCGGGGGCCTTTGATTCGCTGGGCTATAAGCGCAAGGCTCTGCTGAACGTCTGCGACATGGTCATTGAGGGCATAAATCAGGAAAACAGCAAAAACATCTCCGGCCAGATGGATCTTTTCGGCGGCGGGCCGGATAGCGATACCGCCCCCGCGCCCCTGCGTCTGCCGGAGGTGGAGGAATTCACTCCTCAGGAAAAGATGATGATGGAAAAGGAGACCACGGGCCTTTATCTGTCCGGCCACCCCATGGATGATTACCGGCAGGCCGTGCGGCGTATCGGCGCAGTGCCCATAGGAGCCATCCGGGCTGATTTTTCCCAGGAGGGCGGGCCTACCCGCTTTGCGGACACCCAGCCCGTCACCATCGCCGGCGTTGTGGCCTCGTCCCGCACCCGCACCACCAAAAGCAACTCTCTCATGGCCTATATCCAGCTGGAGGACGACACCGGCAGCATGGAGCTTATCGCCTTTGCCCGGGCGCTGGACGACGGCGGCGCTTATGTGAAGGACAACGCCCCGCTTATCATAAAGGGCAAAATATCCGTGCGGGATGAAAAGGATCCCCAGCTGATGGTGGACTCCATACGGCCTCTTTCCGACACTAACGACCCGGGCACCGGCGCTCCGCCCAAGCCGGAGGAAAAGCTGTGGGTAAAGCTGCCCTCGGCGGACTGCCCCGCCATGGAGCGCATAAAGCTTATTTTGGAGATGTTCCCCGGCCGGCAGCAGATGATAGTATACTGTCAGGACACCGGCAGGCGCATAGGCGCCAGCTGCGTCATACACCAGGCGCTGGTGGACGAGCTGAAAGAAATGCTTGGGGAGAAAAATGTTGTGGTGAAATAGCGCGGCGCCGGCTCGTTTTAGTGACTGCACCGTAGGGCGCGACGACCCCGGCGCGCCGTTATCCCTATCGGTTCACAAGCAAAAGGGGAACCGTTCTTTTTCCCGAAAAAGAACGGCGCCCCCTTTTGAAATCCCTCCAAGAAAAAGGACGCAAGGGGAGGGAGCGCCGTTATCCCTCCCCTTGACCCCACCCGAAATCGGTGCAGAAATGGACAAAAGCGTACAGCGTAATCCCCGCCCGGCACCGTAGGGCGCGACGACCCCGGCGCGTTTTTGTGGGTGCACCGTAGGGCGCGACGACCCCGGCGCGCCGCGTCCTTGGCTTCCCCTCAAGGGGAAGGCTTTGGGCCGGAGCAAAGCCGCAGCGCTGCCGGCGCCCTGCGTTGTTGACAATCGCTTTGTATTATGGTATTTTTTAATTTGTATAAAATCTGATTTTGCGCGGTGGCCGACCGCGCAGCGACATAGGAGAGTGACATCCTTTATGGATGACGGCAGTCGATTGTCATGGATAATCGTAGTTTTACTGTTATTTTGCGCAATGTACACCGCGATCACGGAGACCGCCTTTACATCGGTTTCCCGCATCAGGCTGAAAACCGACGCCGACCGGGGCGATCCCCGGGCGAAAAAGGCGCTTTTCATTACTGAGAATTTTGACCGTGCGATAACCACCATACTTATCTGCACGAACATCATACATCTGGCCGCGGCCTCCATTGTCACAGTTGCGGTGACTCGCAAATGGGGCGTCAGCGCCGTGACCCTTTCAACCATCATAACCACCGTGGCGGTGTTCTTTCTGGGAGAAATGCTCCCCAAAAGCATCGCCCGCAAATACAGCGAGCGGCTCAGTCTTGCCACAGCCGGCGCGCTGAGCTTTTTCATGCTCATTTTCAAGCCCCTTTCCTCGCTGCTCACCGCCATAGGGCAGTGCGCGGCCAAGCTGACACGGGGCGACCCGGAGGCTTCCGTCACCGAGGACGAGCTTTACGACATTATCGACGGAATGACCGAGGAGGGCTCGCTGGACGAGGAGCAGGGCGATCTCATATCCTCCGCCCTTCAGTTCGGCGACGTTACTGTGGAGAGCATTCTTACAAGCCGGGTGGATCTGGCCGCCATAGATGTTGCCATGAGCCACAGCGACATTCTCTCCTTCATCAAGGAGCAAAATCACAGCCGCCTGCCCGTGTATGAGGGCAGCATCGACAATATTATCGGCGTTTTGCAGATAAGGACTTATATAAAATCCTACCTGCGGCAGGGCGAAAATCTGGACATCCGGCCCATGCTGGACGAGGCCTATTTTGTCCACCAGTCCACCAACATCGACGAGACCACCATCTCCGAGTTGCGTGAACTGGCGGCCCGCTACCCGCAGGCCCGCTCGGCCCTGCTGCCGATGCTGCACCTCGTGCAGTCCGTCGACGGTCGTGTCAGCCCCCGCGGCATCGAGGTTTGCGCCGACATCCTGGGCATCAGCACCGCCCAGGTCTCCGGC
>CAZLIJ010000065.1:0-1748 GCA_964559305.1 uncultured Oscillospiraceae bacterium
AGACGGCTGTGGTCGTCGTTGGGATGAGTTTTCAGGTGGGCGGTGAGCTGATTGATGCGCTCGGACAGGATGGCGATCTGGACTTCGGGGGAACCGGTGTCGCCCTCGTGAGTCTTGTTGGCGTCGATAACGACGTTCTTCTGGTCTTTGGTGATCATAAATAGATTACCCCTTTCTTATTTCATCTATACCCTGCGTCTAAGCTTCGGGCGGAAAGGAACCGGCTTTGCCGGCTTTGTCCCGATGCTGAGCCCGCGGGCGAATGCTCTGGTATATTATCACTCATTATACTATTTGTAAAGCAATTTTTATTATCACGGCATATATAGGTAATTTTTCTTTGCAAAACACGCTATTTGGATTAATCGCTGTTTTCTAAGCCGCCGCAGCTTCATGGTTATCTGCGGGGCAACGGGCGCACGCCGACCCTAAAGAAAATTTAATAAACGCATTCCATATGCGGCGGCGGCAATATTCAGCGGGCCTGTTCCTTATATTACCGCCCCTCAGACGGTGGAAATATTCAGGCGTTTGTGCTATTATGTTTCGGTCAATATTTCAGCTCCGATAAGGAAAGGAAAAACAATGCGAAACAAAAAGATAAGCAGAATCATCGTACTTACGCTGATCTTGTCCACCCTGCTGAGCGTGTCGGCTTTTGCGGATGTTATGGGCGACTATCTCAATGGCTACAAGGTCAATCAGGGCGCGGGCATGACCCTTGCCAAAGGCATATACTGGACAGGCTCGGACTATCGAAACGAGAATTACATAGAATACACCGCCAACTCCGCGGTGCAGCCCATGGTGGTCTACGGCTCCAAGCTCACAAATTACGGCAGCTATTCCTCCATGTCAAATCTGCTGGAATCCCGGGGCTATCACGCCATAGCGGGCATAAACGGCGACTATTACAACATGTCCAACTTCGAGCCTCTGGGCGTGGTGATATACGAGGGCAGGCTCATATCCTCCGACGGGGGGCTGAACGCCGTGGGCTTCCGGGCTGACGGCAGCACTGTCATGGGAAAGCCCGCCATGAAGATGTCCGTCACCGTGGGCGGAACGCCCTTCGCCCTTGCCAAGTACAACAAGACCCGCAACACAACGGATTTTGCCCTTCTGGACAGCGAATACGGCTCCACCACCAAGTCCGCCGCCGCGGGCTTTGATGTGATATGCACCCCCTCAGTGGGCAATGTATCCATGAACTGCGCCCTCACCCTCACCGTGGACGAGGTGAAAGAGAGCTCCGGCGCCGTGGCCATCCCCGCGGGCAAGCTGGTGCTGAGCCTTGCCAAAACCGCCTCTGAGGACAAGCTTGCGGCTGTGAAGGCTCTTAAGGCCGGCGACGCCGTGGAGGTGAGCATCACTTCCGCCCAGCAGTGGCAGGATGTGCAGTTCGCGGTAGGCTCTCTTTATAAGCTTGTCACCAACGGCGTGGTGGAGACCGGGCTGAACGCCAGCTACGAGCCCCGCACGGCCATCGGCCTCAAGCCCGACGGCACCATGATAATGTACACTGTGGACGGACGCCAGTCTGGCTATTCCATCGGCGCCACCATGCCCCAGGTGGCAAACCGGCTCATTGAGCTGGGCTGCACCGAGGCCACAATAATGGACGGCGGCGGCTCCACCAGCATGAACGCCATATATCTGGGCGACAAGTCCATAAGTCAGATAAATAAATCCTCCGGCGGCACCCAGCGCTCCGTGACAAACTACATAGTGCTGGCCACAAAAAATTC
>CAZLIJ010000065.1:1758-7636 GCA_964559305.1 uncultured Oscillospiraceae bacterium
CTGCGGCTCAGCTGGCCGTTACCCCTCTGAGCACCATCATGCTCTCCGGCGCCCAGCGCAGCTTCTCCGCCAAGGCCGCCGATGAATACGGCTACGCGGCCGCAGCCCCCTCCGGCCTCACCTGGTCTGTCACCGGCGGCATAGGTTCCATCGACCCCAACGGCGTGTTCACCGCCGCCGGCGAGGGCAGCGGAGAAGTCACTGTCTCCTCCGGCAATCTGGCCCCCGCCTCTGTGGGCGTGCGGGTCGTTTCCACCCCCGACAGCATTTCCGTCAAGAATCAGGCCACAGGTGCCGCTGTCTCCTCTCTCAATATGCGGGCCGGCGGCAGCATTGATCTCACCGCCGGCGCCGCAATAAACCACACAAGCCTTCTGTCCGGCGATGGCTGCTACACCTGGGGCGTCACCGGCGGCATAGGCAAAATCGACGCCGACGGCAAGTTCACCGCCGCCGATATCACCGGTGAGGGTTCCATCACCGTCACCGCCGGCAAGAAGACCGTGTCCATACCGGTGAAGCTTTTCCAGACCGGCAGCTTTGACGATGTGCGCACCACCTCCTGGTACTACGACGCGGCGGAATATGTCAACGAAAAGGGCCTCATTACAGGCACCGCAAACCGCACCTTCTCCCCCAATCTCAGCGTCAGCCGGGCCATGATGACCACCGTGTTGTGGCGCATGGCAGGCCAGCCCGACGTTGAAAATGCTCAGAGCTTTACCGACGTGGCCGCCGACAGCTGGTATGCCAAGGCCGTGGCCTGGGCCCAGAGCAGCGGCGTTGTCACCGGCTACGGCGACGGCGTTTTCAAGCCAAACACCGACGTGACCCGCCAGCAGATGGCCGCCATGCTATATCGCTACGAGTGCTCTGTCAACGGTACGCCCACGGTCTCCGGCAGCCTGTCCGCCTATCCCGACGCGGGCAAAGTGTCCGCCTGGGCCACCGACGCCATGAACTGGTGCATCTCCAAGGGCATTATCTCCGGCATTGACGGTAAGCTGGTGCCCGACGGCACGGCCACCCGGGCCCAGTGCGCGGCGATAGTGCAGCGCTACGCATCAAAATGAATTGAGAAATACCCCCGCCTGACGGCGGGGGTATTTCTTCATGTAACTGATAACTCCGCCGCGGGGCGGACGTCACAGCTCCTGTCTATTAAAGCGGCGATAGCTGAAAAATATCAGCAGCAGCGTGAATATGCCGGAAATGGCCGCCGCCAGAGGCGCTGAAATGCCCGGCTGGACTACCGCGGCCCAGCCCGGCTCTATTCTGGGCATAACGGTTCCAAAATCCAAAAAACGTCTGAAATCCAGATTGCAGAAGGGCAGATAATTCATCACGGGATAGTAATCGCTGATGAAATTGCAAGCGGGCACGGAAAACACTGCCGCCGCGCCGGAGATGATCGCCGACGCCCCGGCGGAGCGGGTAAATACAGCCACAAACAGTGTGAATACGATATAGAACACCAGATCCGCGATTTTCAGCAGTACAACGATGAGGCTGTAAAGGCTCATATTCATTGTGCTGATGGTCTTGCCGAAGTATAAAACCACCCGGCTTGCAAGCCCATCGGCGCCGTGGAGCAAAAATCCCGACAAAACGCCCAGCAAAAATAGTATGGCGTACAAGCCCAGGCCGCACAGAGCTGTGGCCGCAGCTTTTGCCGTCAGTATTTTCCACCGGCGATATGGGAGCAGGGCCACCTGCCGCATTGTGTTTTTTCCGTATTCTCCCGCAAGGCAGGCGCTGCCCAGAAGCGCCGTGAGTACAATGACAAGGCTTGACATGAGGTTAAATGAATTGTCGTTGAAAAACCACCAGACATTTTTATAGACGTCTTTTTGTATGTCGTTGTCAAGCCTGTACTGGGCTATGGCTATGCGTCTTTCGATCTGCTCCCGCTGAAAAGGTCTTACCCAGTCGTCTTCATTCAGGGACTGGGTGGCGAATTTGATGACGTTTTCCTCGCGGCTGCGCCAGTCGTTCAATTCCTGCCGGTATTCGGCGTTTTGATTATAGGCTTTGACATCCTGATACTCAGCAATGATAAGCCCGGCCATCACCACAACCAGCAGTATAAGGGCGATTTTTGCCGCCTTTGACCGCAGCATCTTTTCAAGCTCAAAAGAAATAAGTTTTTTCACTGCTCGCCCTCCTCCGCTTCCACGCAGGAGACGTAATAGTCCTCAAGATTGGTGTTTTCCCGGTGGAGCTTAGAAATATCGGCTTCTCCAAGAAAATTGCCCTCGTTTATTATCACGACCCTGTCGCACAGCTTTTCCATTTCCCACAGCATATGGCTGGATATCAAAACGCACACGCCGTCCTCGTGGGAAAGCTTTTTCAAAAATGCCCGCAGGTTTCGTATGGCCAGCGGGTCAAGCCCGTTTGTAGGCTCATCGAGAATGAGCAGCGACGGCTTTCCCAGCAGGGCTGTTGAGATGCCAAGCCGCTGCTTCATTCCAAGAGAATAGGCCGACACCTTATCGTCAAGGCGCTCTTTCAGCCCCGACAGCTCCGCCATTTCGTCCACATCCGCGCTGGTGCAGTTTTTGATCTTTGCGAACAGGCGCAGATTTTCCATGCCTGTGCAGTCGTTATAAAGACTGGGCGTTTCCACAATGGCGCCCACATGGGCAAGGGCGGCTTCAAGCTCCTTTTGAATGTCGTGGCCGCATATGGCGGCGCTGCCGGAGCTGATGGGCGACAGCCCTGTCATCATCCTTATCGTCGTCGTTTTTCCCGCGCCGTTAGGTCCCAAAAAGCCCACGATCTCATTGGCGCTGCCGCTGAAGCTCAGGTGGTTGACCACGGTGCGCTTTTTATAGCGTTTGGTAAGATCTCTTAGTTCAAATACCGGTGGGGATTGAATGCTCATGATATTTCCTTTCGTAACTTGATATCCGCCGCTGTTATTTATATAGCTTTGCCAGACCGCCCTCGGAGGTCTCGCGGTAAATGTGATTCATATCCTTGCCTGTTTCCAGCATGGTCTCCACCACCATGTCAAAGGATATCTTGCGTGTATTGGAAAGAAAATTTGCCAGCGAAAGGGCGTTGATGGCCCGCATGGCCGCCACGGCGTTGCGCTCGATACAGGGGATCTGGACAAGGCCGTGTATGGGGTCGCATGTAAGGCCCAGATGGTGTTCCATGGCTACCTCCGCGGCGTATTCTATCTGGTCTATGCCCATTTCGTGCAGCTCGCCCAAAGCCGCGGCGCACATGGAGCAGGCCGAGCCTATCTCCGCCTGGCAGCCGCATTCCGCGCCGGATATGGAGGCGTTGCTTTTTATCAGGTTTCCGATGAGGCCGCCCACGGCCAGCGCCCGGACTATCTGCCCGTCGGAAAAGTGCTTTTGCTCCTGCATATATTTCAGCGCGGCCGGCACCACGCCGCTGGAGCCGCAGGTGGGCGCTGTGACGATGACGCCGGAATCCGCGTTTTGCTCCGCCACGGCAAAGGCATAGGCGCACACGATGCGGTTTTCCCTGGTGGCAGCCGATTCGTCTATATGTCGCTGGTTAAAAAGAAACTGAGCCTTTCTTTCAACGTGCAGGCCCCCCGGCAGCTCGCCGGAGTTGGCAAGACCCTCATCCACGGCGGCTTTCATGGCGGTCCACACGGTATAAAGGTAGTCCCATATTTCAGGGCCTTCCCTTTGCTCCACATAATCCGACAGCCTGAGATTGCGGCTTTTGCAGTAATCTGATATTTCGGCAAAGCTCTTTTCCCCATAGAGCTCCGGCGTGTCGGTGTCTGGGCGGCCTTCCACGGAGATCGCTCCCCCGCCTATGCTCTCCACCCTCAGCCTGCCGGTCTCCAGCCCGTTATTATAGGCGTACAGCTCCATGGTGTTGGGGTGGCGCAGCTTTTTCTCCCCGGTGTCGAATTCGACGGATACCGGCAGCGGCGCAAGGGCTTTTTCAATGGCCTTGTCTGTCTGATGGCCTCTGCCGGTCTTTGCCAGCGACCCGTAAAGCACCACCCGAAAGGCGTCCGCCTCAGGATGCTCTTTTTTTATGAGTTCAGCCGCGAAAAACGGCCCCATGGTATGAGAGCTGGACGGGCCGCGCCCGATACGGTATATCTCGCGTATGCTTTTCATATCGCCCCTCCGTAAATAAACAGTTTTCCGGCCTGTGCCATCAGCGGGCCGGCCAAAAGAACGTAAAGCTTTTTAATCGCCTCAGACCTTGTCATGCGCAAATTCCACCACCGGCAGTCCATAGCTCTCATTTAGGGTAATGGCTACTTTTGTCTCGTTGGCGGTCCGGGCGGTAAAGGTGAGGGTATGCACTCATATAGTTTGGGCCTGCTATATTGTTTTGGAATACATTTTCATGTCAATGATGCAGCCGTTTTTGACCGCGTTGTTTCTGAGTGTGCCCTCGAAAATAAACCCGTTTTTTTCAAGGATACGGCAGGAGGCGGTATTGTACGCAAAGGGCTCGGCAAATATTCTTATAATATCCGTATTCTCAAAAATATAGGCGCACATCTGATTGACAGCGCTTGTTCCAAGCCCTTTTCCCCAAAACGGCTCAGCGATATAATACCCAATTTCAGCCGTCCGCTGATGGATATTGTCCTTGCGAAAAACGCCGATACTGCCGATGGCTTTATCGTCAACGGTTATCGCGAAAGCATAAGTTGTGTTCGGGTCGGCCTGCAGCATTGCTGTGATATAGTCGTCCGCGTCTTTGGCGGTATATGGATACGGGATCCCGTCTCTGAGATTATTCTGGACTTTTTTGTTGTTCAGCGCAGCCGAAAGGGCTGCGGCATCTTCTTTTCTCCATCTTCGAATCCTGCAATCCATGGCTTTTCCTTTCTGTACGGCGGATACAAATCGTTTGTGATAAGTAAAATCCTGCCGCCGGCTTGATAATAACTATAACACAAGCCATGCCAAAGAAAAAGCGCTCTTTTTCGCGCTGATTTGGGCATAAAAAATCAGTTACCGTTGCTGATAATTGTATCAACAACGGTAACTGTTATGGTAAAGACTACGCTACTTGATACAATGCACCACGCTGCGAAGGCGTGGTGCATTTTTGCTTGCCATCATTCTGCCGCCGTGGGACTGCGGGACAGAAAGGACAGCGGGGGTATTTCTTGACTTATGACCGATATCTCTCGATAATGTCTGTCCTGAAGGGGGGTGCAGCGTATGACGCAGGAACAGGCAACAGCAGAGACACGGTATCAACTTGCCCGGAGCATTTATATAGGGCTGTACCGGAATCGAGTGATCACGAATATTCAATTCACGCCCCTGCGAGAGGGGCGACCCCCTTATGGTTTCCCCCCTGCACCCCCTATCCTTATTTCAATTCACGCCCCTGCGAGAGGGGCGACACATATGGTTTTAACTTTGAAAAGCAACTGGACATTATTTCAATTCACGCCCCTGCGAGAGGGGCGACGCTCAAGACGGGAGGTGATAACATGGCAATGGGCAATTTCAATTCACGCCCCTGCGAGAGGGGCGACCGCCAGGCCATAGCGGAGAAGCGGCAATGCAAGTAATTTCAATTCACGCCCCTGCGAGAGGGGCGACCCGTTTCTTGCGTGATAAAAAAGGCAGAGCAGCGCATATTTCAATTCACGCCCCTGCGAGAGGGGCGACGATTTATTTTTTAACAGAATCTGGGATTATTTGTCCCGTTTCTATCATAATGAATTACCTCACAGTTCGTTTCTTTGACTACGAATCCTGACATTCAGTTAGGATGAAATCATAAAGGTCTTCTGGTTCTTTTAAGCACCACTTCTTGCTTTCATCGGAAGTCCACACTTCATAGTCTTCAGTGGCCTCATAGAGCCACCATTCGATGTAGTCATACTTGTCGTTGACCGCTTCCT
>CAZLIJ010000066.1:0-420 GCA_964559305.1 uncultured Oscillospiraceae bacterium
GAAACGCTCCCGGTCCTCCGGGGCTACAAGCCTCTGGGCAAAACGCCTGCTGTCAAAAATCTCCTGTAATGACTCCCGGCTGCGGTGCTGCCGCATATGCGCGCCTTCGTTGTAGTAAAGACACTGGGGCCTTTCGCCGGCCTTGAAAATTGCCACACCGACGGGGATAGCCTTCATCAGCTCCTGCTGGATGGCAGACCTTTCAATTTCATCGTTTATGTCCGTAACTGCCCCGATGACCCGCTGAAGCCTTCCGCTTGCATCCGACATTATCATACACACAAGCCTGCTCCAGCGATAGCTGCCGTCGGTCTTTTTCAGGCGCAGAATGCATTCTGATTTTGCCTTGTGGGAGAAGGCGTCTCTGAAGAATTTTATAAAAATACCCAGATCCTCCGGGTGGACGCCTGACGCCACCAG
>CAZLIJ010000066.1:452-7595 GCA_964559305.1 uncultured Oscillospiraceae bacterium
ATAATCGGCAAACAGCTCTGAGCTGTAAAATAATTGCGCCTGATTGTTCCATTCAAAAATAGCGGTGCTGGTGTTTTCCATCACCAGCCGGTAGCGGGCTTCGGCATAAGCGCTGGCCCGCTCCGCTTCCTTCACGGTGGTGATGTCGGTAAAGGAGGCCATACAGACGTCCTGCCCGTCTATCCGCAGGGTGGAAAGGCTCAGCTGTATCCACCGCAGGCTTTTATCCCTGCGCACAATACGGCATTCGCAGTTTTCCACAGCGGCCGTTTCCCGCATTTCCTCCACGTTTTTTTTATAGAGCCAGCGATCATCATAATAGATAAAGGACTCCGGCGGCAGGTGGGAGACAGCGTCGTATTCCCGGTTAGAATAGCCCAGCAGCCTGAAGAGAGCATCGTTGAGATATAAAACTCGGTACTCGTGCCCGGCTGTGTAAAGCCCCACGCCGTAAGGCAGCTGCTCCAGCATCTGATAAAACTGCGATCCTGTTTCCATATAATACTCCTTGTACGGGAATGGCCGTTAAACGGCAATGCCGGAGGAGCTGCGCTCCCCGTCCGGGATGCAGTCTTACATATTTATTATAATGTCATTATTTTATCGCTCTTTTTCATAATAAGTCAATATAATATCGCAATTTGCCGGCACAAATCTAAACTTGCCGGTATAGGCAAAACCGCACTGCTCATGCCGCTTTTTTCACGCTCAGCCGAATTTTGCCTTTGTTTGTTGACTGCCGTCAAATAATGTCAAATCCCACCGCGCAAGTATGAAATATTATTAAGTCGGGCGTTCTGATGATTGACAAAGAGCCGTGGGAGAAATTATAATATAATTCTAAGTAAAAGCGGCAGCCAGGACAGTTCAGGGGGGACACAAAATGGATAACAATTTGAACAACACAAACGGCGAAAACAAAAAGCGCACCCCCAGCATAGAAAGCAAGCTGAGACACAACATAGTAAGGCTTCCTGAGGAGATAAGAAAAGCCAGCGGCATAGTGATATGGGGCCGGCGCATAAAATCGCTGGTATTCACTACTGATATAGCCATCATACGCAACTGTGACGCGGACGCTGTGCTGGCAGTGTATCCTTTCACGCCCCAGCAGGCCATCAGCAGCTGCATTATTCAAAGCGCCTATATACCCGTGTTCTGCGGCGTAGGCGGCAGCCTGACCCACGGCATACGCTCCATATCCATGGCCAAGGACGCCGAGGCGCTGGGCGCCATGGGCGTTGTGGTCAACGCCGCGGTTTCAAACGCCAACCTTGTGGCCATCGCGGCCTCTGTGGACATACCAGTGGTGGTAACGGTGGTTTCCGCCGACACGGACATCGGCGCGCGCTTAATGAGCGGAGCTTCAATTTTGAACGTTTCCGCCGCGGACAAGACGCCGTCCATCGTCAGGCACATCCGGGAATCCTATCCCGACGTGCCCATCATCGCCACCGGCGGCCCCACAGGCGAATCCGTTTCGGAAACCGTCGCGGCGGGAGCCAATGCCATCAGCATCACCCCGCCCAGCACAAAGAAGCTTTTTTCAGACATAATGAAGAACTATCGGGAGCCTGAGGGCAACCGCTAATGGGAACCGCCATGAAAACAGCTGGCCTGATAGGCGGCACCAGCTGGGAGAGCACCATACCCTATTACCGCATAATAAACGAAGCGGTCAGGGAACGTATGGGCGGGTTGCACTCGGCAAAGATAGTGCTGTACAGTCTGGAGTTCGGCGAGCTGGAAAAATACCAGTCCGCCGGCGACTGGGACAGCGTGACGGACATGGTGGCGCTGGCGGCGTACGGCCTTGAAATGGCCGGAGCGGATTTTGTGATGATATGCTCCAACACCCTGCACAAGGTGGCGCCGGTGCTGCAAAAGCTCATTTCCGTCCCGGTGCTGCACATCGGCGACACGCTGACGGACGCTTTGCGTCAGGCCGGAATCAAGCGGGCGGCCCTGCTGGGCACCGAGCTCACCATGGGCGAGAGTTTTTACAAAGAACGGCTGGAAAGAGCCGGTATAGAAGTTCTGACCCCGGAGGGCGACGACGCGCAGATCGTGGACAGCGTGGTTTTCCGGGAGCTTTGCATGGGCATAGTGTCTGATAAGGCGAAAAGCGAATACCTGCGGATAATAGACGGCCTTGTGGAAAAAGGCGCTCAGGGGGTCATACTGGGCTGCACGGAAATGGGTATGCTGCTTAAGGCGCAGGACACGGACGTTCCGCTTTTTGATACCGCGGCCATACACGCCCAAAAAGCGGCCGAGCTGATGTTTGAGTCCTGAACTCTACTAAGCGCAGGTTGCCCCGCCGGCACAGGAGCTGTAAAATAGCGGCAGCACGAAAAAGGAGATACAGCCATGACGCCTTATGTTGCCGGAGAAACTATAAAATCCCTCAGAGAAAAGAACAGCCTGACACAAAAGCAGCTGGCACAGCAGCTTACGGTCAGCGACAAGACCGTATCAAAATGGGAAACTGGCAGAGGCCTGCCGGATATCACCCTGCTCCAGCCCCTTTCCGCCGCTCTGGGCGTGCCCGTGACGGAGCTTGTCACCGGGGAGGTGGCCGTCAATAAAAACCGGGCGGGCAATATGCTTAAAACCGGGTTTTATGTGTGCCCCGTGTGCGGAAATGTTATCTGCTCGGGCGGACAGGGCGCGTTTTCCTGCTGCGGTATTTCTCTGCCCCGGCTGGAGGGCGAAACGCCAGACGGCGAACATGATATCAAAGCCGTCCGGGACGACGGGGAGTGGTATGTTACCGTGGAGCACCCCATGGAGCGGGAGCATTATATATCCTTCATCGCCGCAGTATCGGCGGACAGGGTACAGCTTGTCAGGCTCTACCCCCAGCAGGACGCGGCAGCGAGACTGCGCATATGCGGCCTAGGTAAGGTCTTTGCTTACTGCAATCGCCACGGGCTATTCGAAATGAAACTGAAATGACCGGCTCAGCCGGTCATTTTTTTCGCCTTGGGGCAGTGATTTGGATTGAATTGACAGGAATTTTCTGTTATCCTTATAACGATCACCCGCGCAAAAACGAGATGAAGGAAACTGAGATATGAAAAAGCCTGTCCTGCGTGTTTTATGTTTTTTACTGTGTGTGCTTATTATGCTTCCGACGGCGCTGGCAGAGCAGGCGGCCTATCCCGATATAGAAGGCCACTGGGCGCAGCCCATACTGATTAGAGCCGTTGATGACGGTTATCTTACCGGCATAGACGGGAAGCTCATGCCCGATGGCAGCATAGACAGGGCGCAGGCGGCCACAATAATAAACCGGGTGCTGAAGGCTGAAAAGCGAGCCGATATTTCCGCCGTCACCGATGTGCCGGAGGGCTCCTGGTACAGGGCGGAGCTGGAAAAGGCTTCCGAGCTGGGCTACATAAATGTTAAAGACGCCTCCACCATGAAAAAGCCCCTTACCCGGGCGGAGACCATGATAATACTCTCCCGCGCCTTTCAGCTCACTGAGGCTGACCCGGATTACGCCCTGCTGTCCGCCTTTTCCGATGGGGGAAAGCTCACGGGTGAGGGGAAAAACGCCGCCGCCGCGCTGGTCAAATGCGGCGCTGTCACGGGAACAAACGGCGCGCTGCTGCCGTGGCAGAAGGTAACGCGGGCGGAGTTTACCGCCATGCTGTATAGGATAATAGACGCTTTTTCGCTGACCGGCTGCGCCGGGGGCGAGGTAACGCTGGGGGAGAGCGGCAGCGCCGTTATCCGGGGCGGGGCGGTGACTTCCTTTAAGGCTCCCGGCAGCTATGAGACCCTTGTGCTGGCTCAGAGCGCCGGAGACATAAGACTGACGGCAAAATCTGCCGGTTGTGTTATTCTGGGCGCAGGCGGGGGCAAAACTTCGGTGGCCTGCAAAACAGAGCTTATCAGCGTCACCGGCTCGGGCAGAGCGGCGACGGTGGAAAGAGACTGCGGCAGCGTGGCCGTGTCCGGCCCGGGAGCAAAGCTGACGATAGACGGCGGCACGAAAGTGGGAGAAGTAAAAATAATGCCCGGCGCCGTCAACAGCGAGATAGTTATCAACGGCACGGTGGAAAAGCTTACAGTGCTGGCCGCGGGCTGCAAAATAACCGGCGCGGGCCGGGTCGCCGGCGCGGAGATAGACGCCCCGGACTGTCAGGCCTCGGTGGGCTCTGCCGGCACTGCCGGCAGCGTAAGCCTTACCACGCCCCAGCTCCTTGCCGCCGGAGAAAAGCTCACCGTGACGGCGGAATCGAAGAACGCGTCCGGCGTGGGGAAATGGTATGTGGACGGCAAATCGGCCGGGGGAGAAGCCGTTGAGCTTAAATCCGGCGACACGGCGGAGATAAGCCCCCAGATAAAATACGCAAAGAAAATGGCCGAAACCATGACGGTGGGGTTCTCTCTCACCTCCGTGTCCAACGGCTCCCTGCGGTATATATATACTTCTGCCGATATTCAGCTTGAAAACTACCCGCCGGAGCATTACAGGGCGGATGAGCTCAAGCGGGTCAACGCGCTGGTGACGACCTATGTCTATGAGGGGAACAAGAATAACATCCGCGCTCAGGACTACGCCGCGGCGGATAAAGAGCTGTGGGTCAGCGGCAAGGGTTATACAAGCTCCACCGACTATCTTGTGTGGGTCAGCCTTGCCTGCCAGAAGGTGAATGTGTTCAAAAAAGCCGACGGCGGCTGGAGCCTTATAAAGACCTTCGACTGCGCCTCCGGCGCCAGCTCCACACCCACGCCCACCGGCACATACAAGATAACCTACCATCAGGACAAGTGGCAGTATAACGGCTACTGGTGCGGGCCGATAACGGGCATTATAAGGGGCTACGCCTTCCACTCCTGGCTCAATAACAACGACGGCAGCGCCCGGGATCACACCATGGGCCGTCCCGTTTCCCACGGCTGCCTGCGCATGAAGGACGAGGGCGCCAGATATATGTTTACCCTGCCCATGCAGACCACAGTGGTCATATACTGAAAGAAAAACGCGCGCCCTTATGGGCGCGCGTTTCAGTTTTTCACATATGTGTTTGAGGCGAATACATGCCTTGCCAGATCTTTGGTGACAAAATCGAACATAACAATGCCGTAATTTGTGCCGCTGCGCAGCTCCTTTTCCATAAAGAGTCTGTTCAGCACTGAGGCAAAATGCTCTGGAACGCCAAAAGACGAGGGACCCTTTGTGCTGAGATAATTGAGGCTGAATGAATCTGAGCCGGCACTGGGCCCGTCAAGACAGGCCTTCACCGCGCCCCATTTGTCGGCAGCCTTGTATTCATATCTGTCCTGAACGCTCAGGGAGAAGCCGCCGGATTTTTCATCTGACAGCTGTGCCGCCGCGGCAAGGCCGCTGCCGCCCTGATCCTCCCATACGAAGTCAAGACCCAGCCGTCCGTCGTCGTCCACGGCGCCGTAACGCCGTGCAAGAACGAGCTTGCCCCGCACCTCGTCAAGAGTTGGATTGGCGTTTTTTGTGTACCAGCCCTCGTCTATATAGGCGGAAAGCGCCTGCTCAAAGCTCTCTGCGGAGGCGTCGCCCCGCTCGTGCTTGATCATCATTATCACGGTCTCCGTGGGATGAGCGGCCAGAAATTCCCGACACTGGCTCAAAACCACGTCAAAGCTCAGCGCGTCGGCACTGAGATAGGGCTGGGCCTTGCAGTCCAGCGGACCGTGGCACAGGGTAAGACCCTCGCCGGAATAGCTGAGCCTTATGTCCAGCATACGCACGCCGCTGATGAGCTGCCCTGAGACATCGGTATCCTGACACCGGCCAATCACCGGCACCACAACATTTTTCGTGCAGGCGTCGTGGGAGCCGGGTATGCTTATTTCGCTGAGCTTAAGTGAGCCGCTGATATTTGCCATCCAGTCTGCCGCGGAGACATTTTCCCACACGCCCTCGTTTCCCGGCGCTATATTTGCCGCGCCGCCGGATAAGGACGGGCAGACTATCCACAGCACTATCACTGTCACAAGGGCGGCCAGACCGGTTATCAAAAGGCCGCTGATACCCTTCTTTTTCACCGGTTTTGCCGGAGCTCTCGCAGCGGCTTTTGCCGCCGTCTTTTTATTTTTCGACATGGTTTTCACCCTTCACTGTACAGTATTTGTCAAGAAAAGCCTCCAGCTCCCGGTGATATCCTTCCGTATCAACAAGATAACTGAGACCATGGCTGGCCTCAGGCACCGTCAAAATGGCTTTCGGGGCGGTGCAGGCGTCATAATTTTCCCGGGAAAAACGGGTGGGAACAAAGTCGTCCGCCTCGCCGTGGAAAAACAGAACAGGAATTGTGTTTTTGCGCAGAATTTCGGGCACGTCGCAGTCGTGTATGCTGAAGCCCGCGAAAAGCCGGCACCAGAGATCAACTGTACCAAGAAGCGGCTGGGGCGGCAGACCGAAAAACTTTTTCAGCACACATTTCAGCTCCTCGTATATGGAGCCGTAGCCGCAGTCGGCCACGGCTGCCCGGACATTATTGGGCATTTCCAGCCCAAGAGCCATCAAAACGGAGGAAGCGCCAAGGGAGATACCCGCCAGCGCTATGGGCGCGTCCGGGTAACGACCGGCTGCCCAGCGCGTCCAGGCTTGAACATCCCGGCGCTCTTTCACGCCGAAGCTTATGTATTTGCCGTCGCTTTCCCCGCAGGCGCGCTGACAGGGCAGCACCAGAGTGTAGCCCAGCTCGTGATAGTATTTCACCGACGCGCCCAGATCCCGCATGGGACTGCTGCGATAACCGTGAAATACAATGAGAATGCCCTTTGGGTTTTCCGCCGGCAGCACGCTGGCCCTGAGCGTGAGGCCGTCGAAGGAGCGTATTTCCACAGGCTCCTTTTCCTGGGCCTTGAACCACTCTATGCCCGGCTTAATAACATCGGAAAACTTTTTCCAGGCCTTGTCAGTGGAATTGTCCGTCGCCGCGCTGGGCACCCGGTTGCCGCGAAAGCGGCGGCAGGCCAGCAAAAACAGCGCCAGACTGAGAATAATATAAAGTCCAAGTAAAACAAATAATACGATTATAACGACCTTCATCAATACACTTCCTTACGCTTACTGTTGGATTATAATATATTTTGGCGGCCTAAGCAACCAGGAGGCAGTCAACGTTTTGGTTAACGAATCTCCACTAC
>CAZLIJ010000067.1:0-6174 GCA_964559305.1 uncultured Oscillospiraceae bacterium
AAACGGGGCGGCACCGCAATGCCCGGCCGCTTCGCCCTGAAGCTGTGCCCTGAGCTGCTGAGGGTGCTGGCAAAAAATGTCAGCACTGTGGCCATAACCGGCACCAACGGCAAGACCACCTCCGCCCGCATGGTGGAGGAGGCCTTTAAGGAAGCGGGGCTGGATTATTTTGCCAACCGCTCCGGCGCCAATCTTATTTCCGGCATTACCACCGAGTTTGTGCTCAACTCCACCGTTACGGGAAAGCCGAAGAAAAAATTCGCCGTTATCGAGTGTGACGAGGCCGCCGCCCGGCGGGTGTTCGGTATGCTCAAGCCCAAAGTGGTGGTGGTGACAAATCTTTTCCGCGACCAGCTTGACCGCTACGGCGAAGTGACCCACACCCTTGAAAATATACGGGAAGGGCTGAGGGGCGCGCCGGAGGCGGTGCTGTGCCTGAACGCGGACTGCTCGCTGACCTCCTCACTGGCTCTGGAGCTGCCCAATAAATGCGTATTTTACGGCATAGACGGCTCTGCCGCGGCGGGGGCGAAAAAGCCGGAGATATCCGACGCCACCCACTGCATACGGTGCAAGACGGAGTATGAGTACGACTATGTGACCTACGGACATCTTGGGGGCTTCCGCTGCCCCAAATGCGGCTACGCAAGACACAAGGCGGATGTGGCCGTGACGGACATCGCCGGGCGCACAGCCGACGGCAGCGAAACGGTGATGGACGTTTTCGGTGAAAAGATGGCGGTGACAGTGAATCTGCCGGCCATGTACAATATATATAATGCCGCCGGCGCGCTGACAGCCGCGGTGGAGATGGGCATAGACAGCAAGCTCGCCGTGAAGGCGCTGGGCGTTTTCAAATGCGGCTTCGGCAGGATGGAAAAATTCGATCTGGGCGCGAAGGGCGCCAGAATGATGCTGATAAAAAATCCCGCCGGCGCAAATCAGGTGCTGGAATTTCTGCGGGATATTACCGATACCTTCACTCTGGCGGTGTGTCTCAATGACCGCAGCGCCGACGGCACGGATATTTCCTGGATATGGGACGCGGATTTTGAAAAGCTGGCGGGTATGTCAAGGCGGATAAGCCGGGTCATAGTGTCCGGCGACAGGGCCGAGGATATGCGGCTGCGGATGAAATACGCGGGTGTGCCAGAGGACAGGCTCACCGTGGAAAAGGATTACGAAAAGCTCACCCAAATGCTGGAGGGCGAGAAGGAGGAGGTATTCATCATGCCTACCTACACCGCCATGCTGGAGCTGAGAGAGCATCTTATAAAGCACTGCGGCGGCGCGGAATTCTGGGAGTGATATTATATGGATATGAAGCTTAAGATCTGCCACCTGTACCCGGATGTACTGAACCTTTACGGCGACAGGGGCAATATGATATGTCTGCGCCGCAGACTTGAATGGCGGGGCATCGGGTGTGAAATTATCCCCGTGCCTATCGGCCAGAGCGTCAGCCTTTCCGACTTCGACCTTGTTTTCATCGGCGGCGGTCAGGACTTTGAGCAGGAAGTGCTGCTGTCGGATCTGCACCGGGGCAAGGATAAGGAGATAAGGGCCGCGGTGGAGGACGGGAAGACCTTCCTTACCATCTGCGGGGGATATCAGATGCTGGGCAATTACTATGAGACCCACGACGGGGTGCGCTGCGATTTTATAGGCGCGGTGGATCTGCACACCGTGGGCTCCGATACACGCATGATTGGCAACTATAAATATGAATGTCTGCCCGAGTCCGGCGGCAGTCTGGTGGTAGGCTTTGAAAACCACAGCGGCAAGACATGGCTGGGCGGCGGCGTAAGCCCTCTGGGAAAAGTCATATCCGGCTATGGCAACAACGGCGAGGACGGCACCGAGGGCGCCCGGTACAAAAACGTTTTCGGCACATACAGCCACGGGCCCCTGCTGCCGAAAAATCCGGCGCTGTGCGACTTTATAATAAAGACCGCCCTTGAGCGGCGCTGCGGCAGGGCGGAGCTGCCGCCCCTTTCAGACGGCGCGGAGGGCGCGGCCCACGACGCCATGGCAGACAGAATAAAATAGTAGAGGGATACCGATGATAAGATTTTATAACGGCCTTGTTCTAAGCTTCGGCGGGGGCATTAAGGTGCTGCCCGGCGAGGTGTGGACAGATGGGGACAGGATAAGCTATGTGGGCGAAAAAAGAACGGATATGCCCCCGTTTGAGCGGGAGATAGATCTGAACGGGGATGTGGTTATGCCCTCGTTCAAAAACGCCCATACCCACTCCGCCATGACCTTTCTGCGCTCATATGCCGACGATCTGCCCCTGCACGACTGGCTTTTCGACAGGGTCTTTCCCATGGAGGCCAAGGCCACGCCGGAGCTTATATATGTGATGACCAAGATCGCCGTGATGGAATATCTCACCAGCGGCATAAGCGCCAGCTTTGATATGTACTATCACAACGACGAATATGTGCGGGCCAATCTGGACTGCGGCTTCCGCACGGTGGTATGCGGCGCGCTGAACGATTTTGACAAAGACCCGGAGGACACGGAGCGGGAATTCCTCAAATTCAACGCCATAAGCCCACTTATAGGCTGCCGGCTGGGGCTTCACGCGGAATACACCACCGGCATGGAGCGGATAAAATACATGGCAGGGCTTATCCAAAAGTACAAAGCGCCATTTTTTGTCCACAACTCGGAAACCAAGTCTGAGGTGGAGGGCTGTATTGAGCGCCACGGCATGACCCCCACCGAGCTTTTCGACTCTCTGGGTATGTACGATTACGGCGGGGGCGGCTACCACTGCGTGTGGATGAGCCAGCACGACATTGAGATATTCAAAAAGCGGGGCCTGTGGGCGGTGACAAACCCCGCGTCCAATATGAAGCTTGCCAGCGGCATAGCCCCCATATGCGCCTTGATGGACGCCGGGGTGAAGCTTGCCATCGGCACCGACGGCGCCGCCAGCAACAACGCGCTGGATATGTTCAGGGAGATGTATCTGACCACAGTGCTGCAAAAATACAGCCTCAATGACGCCGCCGCCTGCGACGCAAACCGGGTGCTGGAAATGGCCTGTGTGGGCGGGGCGGGGGCCATGGGGCTTGATGACTGTGACGATATCGCGCCGGGCAAGACCGCGGATATAATCGTCATCGATATGCACAGGCCAAATATGCGCCCCCTGCACAACATAAGCAAAAATATCGTGTACGCCGGGTCAAAGGAAAATGTGCGCCTTACAATGGTGAACGGCGTTATTCGATACGAAAACGGCAAGTTCAATATCGGCGCCGACCCGGAGGAGATATACGCCCGGGCCGAAGAATTACTGAGAAAGACAGAAGAATGAAGCTTATAGATCTCCACGTCCACACAACAAGATCAGACGGTACGCTGACCCCCGCAAAGACGGTGGAGCTGGCGGCGGAGCTTGGGCTTGCCGCCGTGGCCATTACCGACCACGACACCGTGGCGGGCATTGCCGAAGCTGCCCAGACCGGCAAAAAACTGGGCGTGGAGCTGGTAACTGGCGTGGAGATGAGCACAGGCTGGGAGCACCATGAGATCCATCTTTTGGGCTACCTTTTCGACCCCGCCTCGCCGGAGCTTGTACCGGCGCTGGAATGGGTAATAAACGACAGGCGGGAGCGCAACGAAAAAATGGCCGCCCTGATGCGGGCGGACGGGCTGCCGGTATGGGCCCGCGAGCTGTACGCAAAATACCCCCGCTCCACCGTTGGCAGACCCCATTTCGCGGTGAAGCTTATGGAGCTGGGGCTTGCCTCGTCGGTGCAGGACGCCTTTGCACGATACCTGAATCCGGGAGAGAAATATTATATCCGCCGCCATTTTATCCCCTTTGACGAAGCCGCTGCAATACTGCGGGCCGCGGGGGGCGTACCGGTGCTGGCTCACCCGCTGCAGTATAAGCTGGGCGGGGAGGAGCTGCGGTGCCTGATGAGCTATTGCAGCCATATCGGGGTGCAGGGCATGGAGTGCCTTTACTCCGGCTACACCACCGCTCAGGAAAAGGAGCTGACCGCTCTGGCGGAGGAGTACGGCTTTGCCGTCACCGGCGGCAGCGATTTTCACGGCAGCCACAAGCCGGACATCCATATGGGCTCCGGACGGGGGGAGCTGCGGGTGTCATATGAGCTGCTGGAAAAACTCAAAAGCATAAAAACCGCCGGAGCGCTTTAATAAGCGCTCCGGCGTATGTATTATAGCTTTTCAGAAAACATCCTCAACGACTTTTTCCGGGGGCTGCTCCAGAAGCTGGGGGTTGGCGATGAAGTATTTCAGATTTTTCAGCACGGTGGCGTAATAGTGCCCGTCAACGGTACGCTCGTCCAGCGTGGCCTTCATGTCCAGATGCTTGCGCTCCACCATCTCGCCCCTGCGGTTGAGCTCAAATTCCTTGCGCTTGGCGCCAAAGGCGATAAACACAGGGAGATTGCCGAAGTTGTATATGTGATGGTATATGGGCTTTATGCCCAGAGAACCCATGTCGGTGATTATCATGGAGCCGTGGAAGGGGCTGATCTCCAGCAGAGACTGGGGCAGCCAGCCGAAATAATCCATCATTTTCAGCAGACTTATGGCCATGCGGAACAGAAAGCGGGGCGCGCGGGAAAGCTTGTTGGCAAATTCCTCAGTGCCGTTGCCGGTGTCGTCGGATTTTATCTCGTCTATCTGCTGGTTCATTTTGCGGTAGACATCATAAATGGTGTCGCTGGGATCAAAATGGACCTTTATGGTGGTCTCCGCCGCGTTCAGCTCCAGAGAGCGCTTCACCGTCAGCACGACCTGTATGTCGCTGCGGGCATATATGCGCCGGCCGTTTATAAAACGGTTTATCCCCGGATACAGCGCTATGCACCGGACATATGCCGCTATGATAACGTGCAGAAAACCAATGCCCTTGTAGCCGTTCACGCGCTGGGACCGAAGCCAGCGGTCAGCGTCGGAAATCTCCACAGAATCAGCAAACTGATTGCAGGCGTCATTGCGGCTGACCATAATAAAAGGAATGAACTTGGCAAAGCCCGGCAGAGAACGGAGCAGCCTGCCGTCGTTTCTGTCGCCGGGGCGGCGTTTATATGTTGAATTTGACATTGAAATGCCTCCACATATTTAATATACAGAAATTGGTTTTAAATTTTTAAGTATTGCTGAGACATTATACAATTAAAGTTTTTAATTGGCAAGTGGTAAGTTAAAAAATAAGAATTTGCCCGCGGCAAAAAAACATTTGCCCCCGCTTCAAACAATAAAGCATGAAATTCACAGCGAAAGAGATTGACAAAAACTTAACGTTAGTATACAATCAGCGTGTATGTGTCAAGACAGCTTCGGGAGCTGCGCATATACCATGAATGCGGACCTGCCGCAATCGCGGCTGTGGAGAGGCGAAAAAAGGCGAGGTTCGAAAACGTTGAAAAATCAACAAATGCGGCAAAAAAATATCAATCTCAATTGCGCAAACTTTGACAATTAAAAGTACCAATATTACCTTGATTTGAAGTATTCGGTTTGGTATTATATACACATATGTTTGGGCAAAAGAGGCAAAAATTTTTATTTTTTTGACTGAAACCCGATAAGAGGGGGGAGGTGTGTCAATGTCATTTAAGGCGATTTTAACTATCTCCGACGCGGAAGAGCACGCAAAGGAGCTCAAGGGCGAAGCTGAAACCACGGCAAAGGAAAGACTGGCCGAGGCGGAAAGCGCCGGACGGCAGGCGGTGGATGCCGCCGCGGACAAGGCGGCTGCGGAGCTCAAGGAGCTGCAGGCCAAGGCTGACGATAAGGCAAAAGCCGAGGCAGGCGAGCTATCCGCCACTACGGAGAACAAAAAAGCGTCTCTGCGTGCCCGGGCAGAGGACCGCATTGACAAAGCGGCGGAACTTGTCGTGGAAAGGATAGTGAACAGTTAAATGGCCATAGAAAAAATGAAAAAACTGCGTCTTGTGGCCGTTCGTTCACAAAAGGAACCGCTATTGAGGGATCTGATGGTTTTGGGCTGCGTTCAGGTTACAGAGCCTGCCCAGGAAATGTCGGACCCCTCGCTGTCAGCGGTCATGAAACGCGAAAACAGCAATCTGACACGCTGCAGATCGCAGCACGCTTCACTTGCCACCGCTGTGGAACTGATTGACAGGTACGCTCCGGCAAAATCAAAACTGCTCTCCG
>CAZLIJ010000067.1:6184-7552 GCA_964559305.1 uncultured Oscillospiraceae bacterium
CGACGCTTTTCTTGACGATTCCTCTATCGAGGGGGATCTGGAGCTGGCCGGCGAACTGACGGGCTGTGAGGAGAGAATAAAGCGAATAAGCGCCGAGGAGAGCCGCCAGCGCGCGGTTATCGAGTCTCTGAAGCCCTGGGAAGAGCTGGATATGCCTCTGGAGTGCGCTGGCACCGAGAAGACTTATGCCGCAACGGGCATGCTGCCCGCGGCTGCGGATTTCGGCGCGGTACAGGCGGCCGTCGCTTCCGTTACGGAGGAGGCGGAGCTTTTCCTTGTATCCGCCGATAAGACCCAGCAGTACGTTGTGCTTATCTGCATGAAAGACGACCAGCCCGCCATTCAGGAAGCGCTGAGACAGTTCGCTTATGCGGCCTCGGCTCTCTCCGGACTTACGGGTACGGCCAAAGAGAATATCGCGCTTGGTGAAAAAGCTCTGACAGATCTTGCGGCTGAAAAAGAAGCTCTGGCCGAAAAGATAGCCGCTCATGGAGATAAGCGGAGCGAACTGAAGCTCTGCGCCGACAGAATGAGCACCAAGATCGCCGCCGCGGAAGCGGAGGACAGGCTTTACGGAATGAGTTCTTCCGTGGCGCTGGAGGGCTGGGTGCCTGAAGCGAGTGTGGACGAGCTTTCCGGAGTGCTGGAAAAATACGACTGCGCGTGGGAGACCGAGGACCCGCTGCCGGAGGAATACCCCGAAGTGCCGGTAAAGCTGCGCAGCAACAAACTCACCAACGCGCTGAACATGGTCACGAATATGTACAGCCTTCCCGCCTATGACGGCATAGATCCAAACCCGCTTATAGCCCCGTTCTTTATCCTGTTCTACGGACTGATGATGGCGGATATGGGCTACGGCATACTGATGATAGTGGCCGCGGCTGTGGCCATAAAAAAGATTAAGCCCAAGGGAGGGACTCTGTCCTTCTGCCAGCTGCTGCTTTACGCGGGCATCTCCACCTTCATTATGGGCGCCATAACAGGCGGCTTTTTCGGAGACGCGCTGGAGCAGATAGGCAAGATCCTCAATCTTGGCGAGGGCTGGGGCAAGCTGCCCAGCCTGTTCAGTCCGCTCAACGACAGTATGGCGGTGCTGATAGGCGCCATGGTTTTGGGCGTTATTCAGCTGAACACCGGACTTGTAATAAGCTTTGTTGAAAAATGCAAGCGCGGCGAGGTGCTGGACGGCGTTTTCTACGAATGCTCCCTGTGGATAGTGCTTGCCGGCATAATCATGGTGGTCCTCAAGACCGGCCTTGTGGGCAAGATAGTGCTGATAGTCGGCCTGGTGATGCTGTTTTACGGCGGTACGAGAGGTAAGAAGGGCTTTGCCAAGGTCACGTCCCTGTTCGGTACGCTTTATAA
>CAZLIJ010000068.1:0-6666 GCA_964559305.1 uncultured Oscillospiraceae bacterium
CATTCTGGACCTTGCCGAATTTGTAATCGGTAATGGCATTCTGAACGCCCTCGTACATGTCCTTGATGCTATTGATAGCATTGCCTGCAGCTGCGGTGCCGCTAGTGCCGGTGCTGGGCTTGGTGGTGGGGGTCTGAGTGGCGGCAGGCTTCTGTGTGGTGGTGCCGCTGCTCACGTAGTTGTTGGGGTTGTTGACTTTGGTGCCGCTGCTGTAAGTCTTGCCGGAGGTGCCGGTGCCGTTGGTGGTTCCAGCTCCGGAGCTCAGAGCGGTCTCGTCATCCTGAATGGTTACTTCTTCTTTTGCGGTGTCTTCTTTGTCCTTCTTGGACCCACAAGCTACCAGAGTAAGGACCAGTGCGACTGCCAGTACAAGGACTACCAGCATGATAATATACTTTTTCTTCATGACATCCTCCATTAGATTTATGTTATTTTTTTGCTGACTGATTTTTTAACGGTGCATTGCTGAGCGAATCATACGGTCTGCTGTTTAATGTCGTTTATCTTGGACGAAAGGGACGCCAGCATTTCCTTAAGCTCAGCTTCCTGGCTTTCCAGCTTGTGAAGCTTGTTAGCAGCTTCGGCATCCTCCGCCGGCGCCGCGGGAGCCGTGGTATCGGCGGGCATTTCCTCGGCTGCGGGGGTCTCGGCGTTTACCGCCTGAGGAACCGCGCCGTCATCCAGAGCGGTATCGGGTATCTCCCCGTCTGTGGGGCCGTCGGGACTGATGGTACCGTCTGCAAGACCCTTTTTGTAAGCGGTCAGTCTGCTGTATGCCGCCACCGCGAAGAGGATGGCCGCAGCCGCAATGGTAATTGCTGCTATAAACTGCAGATTGCCGGAGTAGCTGCCGTCTTCAAGAGGATAGGTGTAGCCGGCGTAGTGACTGATAAGTCCGTACACGTTGGCGCCGATGGCCAGGATAGCTACTATCATGCCCATGAAGGTGGTTCCTTCAAGTCTTCTGGGAGCATAGGCCGCGTCGGCGCCCTTTATGCCGGCGATGGCGCCCAGCAGGCTGGTCAGGAACATGACCATGTAAAGAATGACTCTGCTCATAAGCTCTGCGGTGACGTCGTCGGTCTGGTCGGCGATAAACTGCTGGCCGGCCTTGCAGATCTTCATGCAGTTGTCAAAGTTGAGATAATTCACGCCGTTGACGACCTTTACGCTGCCGTCGTCGTTCTTGGCGTATATTGCGGCTTCCATTTCCTCTGTGGTGGGATCATCGCTCAGACCCAGTCTGGATGCGACGCCTTCCACGGCGATGGTGGTGCCGTCATGACGGTATATGGGGCCGGTCTGCAGCAGAGTCATCATGCCGGCTGCGACCTGATTTTCGCCTTCTTCAAAAACGCTCAGCTGCTTCTTGCCGTCGGCAAGCTGTGCCGCGCCGGAAGCAAGGGCGCTCTGTCCGGCCTGGTAATCGGCGTAGCCCTTTTTCAGCTGGGTACCGGCCGCCGAAAGCTGGGCCTCACCCGCCGAAATGGATGTAGCCGCTTCAGAGAGCTGCTGCTGTCCGTCTTCATACTCCTTGAGCTGGGCTTTGCCGTCGGTGATCTGATCCTTAAGTCCCAAAGGATCGTTCATACCAAGCGCATCGTTGATGCCCACGAGCCCTTCGGCCAGCGCCAGCTTCTGCTTGCCTTCGTTATAAGCGTCAGTGTTGGCGTCCAGCTTTTCCTTGCCGGCGGCATACTGAGCTTTGCCGTCTGCCAGTGTCTGCTGGCCGGCCTTGTACTGAGCCTCGCCGGCGTTGAGCTTGGCTGCGCCCTGTGCCAGCGCCTGCTGGCCTGCGGCGTAGGACGTAAGTCCGGCAGTGTATGTGCCATAGCCGTTCAGGTAAGTCTGCTCGTTTTCCTTGAGCTGATTGATGCCGTCAATGCCGGTATCAATACTGGCAAGACCATCAGTTTTTTCCTGAGTCTTGTACTCCTCGATTGCCTTGAAATCATTGAAGCCCTTTACTCCCGCGAAGAGCGAGAACAGGCATGCCGCGATAAGCAGAAAACTGCATATCAGGAGAAACGTGTCCTTTTGCTTCTTCATTTCCATCCCCCAAAACATTAAAATAAGTATTTGTAAAAATGACTGTCCGAATTATGTATGGTCGCTTTTACAACTTCTTATGTTTGTATATATAATATACTTTAGCAAGCTGTTATAGATAGAGTAAATTTACTCTATTTTGTAACCGAAAATTACTCTATTAACCAGACGCTATTGCACATAAAGGTATAAATGCGACCCACGGATTTGTTAGTTTTGACCAGTCTGTGTGGATTAGTTTTTAAATTTGATATTTTCTTCTCAATTTTCATGGGATTTTCAGTGGTAACAACTTTGTTACTTTTATCGTTTTAAGCCTTATAAGGTATTTTCGTTGAATTGTCGGGCAGACTAAAGCCTGTAGAAGGCTTGGACAGCCGCGCCTTTGCGGGTGCAGTATGCTCCATCCATCTTATGTCTATTTTATCTTGTCGTGTGAACGATACGAAAGGACTGTCCACAATGTATAAACGAATCGGCGGTCAGACCGTAAGACCGGCCTCTCCCCCTTCCATATTGGGTTTTGCCTCCGTAGTGGGAAACAAGGAAGGCGCCGGCCCCCTGAAAAACACCTTCGACTATATTTCAAATGACCAGTATTTCGGTGAAAAGACCTGGGAAAAAGCCGAGAGCGCCATGCTCAAGCAGTGCTTTTCGCTGGCCTGCGACAAGGCCGGCGTCACCCCCTCCGGGCTGGACTATGTGTTTTCCGGCGATCTTTTAAATCAGTGCATGGGTTCAGCCGTGGCGCTGCGGGACTGCGGCGCGCCGTATTTTGGCCTGTACGGGGCCTGCTCCACTATGGGGGAGTCACTTTCGCTGGCTGCAATGATGCTGGACGGCGGATACGCCAACACTGTGTGTGCCCTGACAAGCTCACATTTTTGCTCCTCCGAGCGGCAGTACCGTTTTCCGCTGGAATACGGCGGCGTCCGCCCGCCCACATCCCAGTGGACCGTCACCGGCGCCGGAGCCGTGGTGCTGGGCGCCGGGGGCGACGGGCCTTACATCACTCACATCACCACCGGCGTTATAACCGACGCCGGCATAGTGGACGCCAACAACATGGGCGCGGCCATGGCTCCCGCGGCTTACAGCACGCTGAAAGCTCACTTTGCCGACACCGGCCGGGATCCATTTTATTACGACGCCATTTTCACCGGCGATCTGGGCATACTTGGCAGAGATCTGGTTCAAAGTTTATTCCGGGCTGACGGCGTGGAGCTGGGCGTGATGTACATGGACTGCGGGGCAATAATATACGATCTAAAGCCCCAGGATGTCCACGCGGGAGGTTCCGGCTGCGGCTGCTCGGCCAGTGTGCTGTGCGGCCACATTCTGCGGGCTATGGCCGCCGGAGTATGGAACCGGGTGCTTTTTGCCGCCACCGGCGCGCTGATGTCGCCCACCACCGCCCAGCAGGGCGACAGTATTCCCGGCATATGCCACGCCATTTCCATAGAAAATCAGCTTCCGGGCTGACACGGCATTGTGTACAATCTTCTGTTGGAGGTTTAATAATGGATACACTGGCGGAATATCTCAAAGTATTCGCGATTGGCGGCGCGCTGTGCGCCGTGGGGCAGCTGCTCATCGACAAAACCAAGCTGACACCCGCACGCATACTATCAATATATGTAGTGGCGGGCGTAATATTAGGCGCGGTGGGAATATATCAGCCCCTGGCAGACTGGGCCGGAGCCGGCGCCACTGTGCCGCTGACGGGTTTCGGCAATCTGCTGGCCAAAGGCGTACGTTCTGCCGTGGCTGAAAACGGAGTACTGGGTGCCTTCACCGGCGGCTTCACCGCGTCCGCGGCAGGAATATGCGCCGCCGTGTTCTTTGGCTTTCTCACCGCGCTGCTGTTTAAGCCAAAAAATAAATAGGAACCTGAGTTTTATGTTTTTGCTTCTTTTGAATCAATTTTAGAAATTTGTATCCATTTTACAAGACGTATAAATCTGTCCCGCATTGCATAAAAAAAGACCGCGCACTTCAAAAGAAGTGCGCGGTTAAAACATGTACGCTTTTTGCCGGGATTATTTTGCGGCTTCCATGCCGGCAACAAGAGCCTTCTTGTTGCCCTCAAGGAACTTGGCCTTGCGCTCGCCCAACTCAATGCGGATAGCTTCCACCATGGTGTCCACAGACACCACAGGGGACTTCTGCAGCAGAGCGCCCAGAATGGCGACGTTTGCGCCCTTGGGGTTGCCAACGCTCTCGGCTATCTTGTTGGCGTCGCAGTAAACCACAGTAACATCGGTGCGCTCGGCCTTGCGGTCGATGATGGAGCTGTTGATCACCAGCGTGCCGCCGGGTCTGACATGAGACTCAAACTTGTCCAGGGAGGGACGGTTCATGGCGATGACCACATCGGCCTGATCCACCAGCGGGGAGGCAACCGCCTTATCGCTGACAATAACGGAGCAGTTAGCGGTGCCGCCGCGCATCTCAGGGCCGTAAGAAGGCAGCCAGGAGACGTGCTTGCCGTCCATCATGCAAGCCATGGCAAGGAACTTGCCGATCAGGAGCATACCCTGACCGCCGAAACCTGCAAATATGTATTCGTTCTTCATATTATTTGGCCCCCTTGTCTTTGTATACACCCAGAGGGTAGTAAGGGATCATGTTCTCTTCAAGCCAGGTCATGGCTTCCACCGGGCTGAAGCCCCAGTTGGTCGGGCAGGTGGACAGAACCTCGACAAGGGTGAAGCCCTTGCCTTCCATCTGATACTTGAACGCCTTCTTGATGGCGGCCTTGCACTTTACGATGTTTGCGGTGTTGTTGACAGCGCAGCGCTCGATGTAGTAAGAGCCGGGAATGGTGGAGAGCATCTCGGAAATGCGGATAGGAGCACCGCACCAGGCTTCGTCACGACCATAGGGGGAAGTGGTGGTCTTCTGGCCCACAAGAGTGGTGGGGGCCATCTGGCCGCCGGTCATGCCGTAAATGGCGTTGTTGACAAAGATGGTGGTGATCTTCTCGCCGCGGTGTGCGACGTGAACAATCTCGGCGGTGCCGATGGAGGCCAGATCGCCGTCGCCCTGATAGGTGAACACCAGGGTGTCGGGCTTTGCGCGCTTGCAGCCGGTAGCCACAGCGGGGGCGCGGCCATGGGAGGCCTCGTGCATATCGCAGTTAAAATAGTCGTATGCAAACACGGAGCAGCCGACGGGGGCCACGCCGGCCACGTTGCGGTCGACAATGCCTTCCTGCTGCAGCTCGTCGATGCACTCTGCTACCAGGCGGTGGATAATGCCATGGTTGCAGCCGGGGCAGTAATGAAACTGCTTGTCGGTAAGATACTTGGTTTTCTCAAATACAACTGACATTTACTTTCCCTCCTTCATGCTGTGTATTTTTGCCTTGATTTCGTCGGTGGTAGGCATCTGGCTGCCCAGATGGCCGAAGAAATCGACCTTCTTTGTGCCGTTCACGGCCAGCTTGACGTCCTCAAGCATCTGGCCTTCGTTCAGCTCTACGTCAAGAACAGCCTTCACGTTGGGAGCGGAAACGGCCTTGGCCACAGCGTCGTACGGGAAGGGCCATACAGTGATGGGACGTACAAGACCCACATTGATGCCCTCTTCCTTCAGCTCGTCGATGGCGGACTTGGAGATACGGGCCACAGTGCCGAAAGCGGTGATGACGTACTCGGCGCCATCCAGATTGTACTCTTCCCACTTCTGCTCGTTGGCTTTTATTTCCTTATAGCCCTTCTGCAGCTCGTCGTTATGAACAGAGAGGGACTCGGTGTCTATGTAGATGGAGTTGATAACGCCGCGCTTTGCGGGGTCGTCGCCGGGTTTCCAGCCGGTAACTGCCCAGGGCTTCTTCTCGGGGTCTACCTTGAAGTCCACCATCTCGGGCATCTCAACAGGCTCCATCATCTGAGCGATGATGCCGTCTGCCAGAAACAGCACGGGGATGCGGTACTGCTCGGCCTTGTCAAAGGCTACCATCATAAGGTCAATGGCTTCCTGCACAGACGCGGGAGCGAAGGTCAGCAGGTGATAGTCGCCGTTGCCGCCGCCCTTGACTGCCTGGAAGTAATCGCCCTGGGAAGCCTGGATGTTGCCCAGACCGGGGCCGCCGCGCATCACGTTGAGGATGACGCAGGGGAGCTGAGCACCGGCGCAGTAGGATATACCCTCCTGCTTCAGGGAGATTCCGGGGCTGGATGAAGAGGTGATAGCGCGAACACCGGCACCGGCGGCGCCATAGATCATATTGATTGCCGCGACCTCGCTTTCGGCCTGCAGGAAGCAGCCGCCGATCTGAGGCATACGCGCAGCCATATACTCGGGTATTTCGGTCTGCGGGGTTATAGGATAGCCGAAGAAGAAACGAGCGCCTGCTCTGATGGCGGCCTCCGCAATAGCTTCGCTACCCTTCATAAGAGTCAATGCCATAGCTTTTATTCCTCCTTAGTCCTTTTCAATATGGATTGCCACATCGGGGCAGGTGCGTGCGCAGGACGCGCAGCCAATGCAAGATGCGGGGTCAATAACCTCAGCCGGATGATAACCCTTTGCGTTGATCTTTGTTTTAGAAAGCTGAATGATCTTTTTCGGGCAGGCCCTTGCGCAGAGTCCGCAGCCTTTGCAGACTACTTC
>CAZLIJ010000068.1:6676-7508 GCA_964559305.1 uncultured Oscillospiraceae bacterium
ATTTTGCCATTTGCCTATTTAGCGCATATATTAACCGCTTTTAAAAAGCGGAAACGCTACTTTTCCACAAGCCCGTGAATGTAGCTGTCCCAGTCACGGTGCATATAGGTGTCTATCGCCATGGGAATGCCAATGTATTTTGGGTCATGCCCCTCCGCCATAAAGATGTCCAGCATATTCTGCCAGCCCGTGGTATAGGCCACGGGTATGCCGCTTATCTCGGATACTTCCTTAATGATCTCGTATCCGTCCCGCAGCTCGTCCGGGCCGGTCATATTGGCAAGATTTGTATTGTTTATCATGCCGGTTATCTTCAGTCTTGAATGCTTCTGCATATCCGCCTGAAGATGAAGTATATTATCCACCGTGCCGGCCAGAGGCCGTCTGGTATTGATGACGTTGTAGACCATAAGGTTTTCGGGCTCTATATCCATAAAGTCCTCGTGATATCTGCCCAGCGCCGTTGAACCCACAGCGTCGCCGCCCACGTCGAATACCACAGTGTCCCAGTCCTGATCAAAGGCCGACTGGACCTCAGCCGGAAGGGACAGGGTCTCTACGCCGCCGCAGGCAAAGTTGGGAGACACCAGCCGGATTTCCTTCTGACGCACCATTCTTCCCCGCTCCGTCAGTCTGAAGTAGGTGTTCACCATGTCCAGATCAAGAAGCTCCGTGCGTCCGCTCTCGGCTGCTTTGAAAGCGAAATTCATGGCCAGTTCCGTCTTGCCGCTGCCGTAATTACCTATTAGAACTATGACTTTTTTCATCCGTTGTTATGCTCCTTGCACAAAAATACGCCTTCGTCCGCAGTGTGTATTTTAACATTATAAAC
>CAZLIJ010000069.1:0-7494 GCA_964559305.1 uncultured Oscillospiraceae bacterium
GCACCACACCATGCTCACCAGCAACCTGTTCAACCTGTCGGCGAAAAAAGCCCAGATGCTGGCGCTGCGGATAAATATGATAAGTAAAAAAACCGTGCGCCAGAAGCTCCAGAGCTATTTTGAATACATGCGGGAAAAGACCGGCAGCGACAGCTTTGAAACGGAAATGTCCCTGAGCCAGCTGGCAAACTATCTGTGCGTTGACCGCACCAGCCTTATGCGGGAGCTGCGGCTGATGCGCGAGGAAGGCATAATGGAAAGCTCCGGCAGAAAAATCAATATGCTGGAATAAACCATACATATTTAACTACCTTAAAAGGAGGCGGACTGAATGGCGGAAAATGTCAGACTGATCGGCCCGGATAAAACTCCGGTGACAGGAGCAGGCTATAACGAGGACTATCTTGAGGCCGAGAAGATAGGAAAGGTAAAGATCGGCATGAAGGCGCTTTACTATAAGGACGGACTGAAAAAATACTGCGTGCCCTTTGAGTATATCGACAGAGCCTTTACCCGCATCAACGCCTGCAACGCCCGCACCTGCTGCTGCAATAACAGCTATGATTATTACAGACTGGTGCTGGTACACGGCGAAAAGGAATTTGCCAATATCATCTTCGGCGAGGATGAAAGCCCTGTGGACAAGGCTCAGGCTCTGCTCAGACAGAGAAGCCCCAAAATCGAGATCGGCTATATAAAGCCTGAAAAACAATAATTAAAGGAGAAACAACATGAAGTACATCTGCACTGTATGCGGCTACGAATACGACGAGGCCGCCGGAGATCCCGACCACGGCATCGCCCCGGGCACAAAGTTTGAGGACCTGCCCGCAGATTTTACCGGCGTTGGCAAGGATATGTTTGAGAAAGCTTGATAGACCTTATCAGAAACGCTTCTCCCGCCTCCCGGCCTTATGGCCGGGGGCGGTCTTTTTTTTACGGCGTACCGGGAAAGCCGGCGCTGGGATCAAATTCGACCTCCCGGCGCAGGGCGGAAATGGCTGCGTCGTAATCCGGGCAGTGCTGGCACTTGTTTATGCGCTTAAGCTGCTTATCGCTGCCGGGGAACATGGCGGACATATAAAACCACAGCTCCTTCATCTTGTACAGCGCGTTGGCGTTCCCGGAATAGAGCCGGCGGTAATCTGAATAAACCCTGTCGTGGAATTCCCAGAAACGCCCCTCACTTATGGGTTCCCCGCCGGCCAGGCGCTCAATAAGCCCGGGATTTGCAACGCAGCCCCGGCCCGCCATCACCCGGCCCAGCTTTGGAAACCGGGCGGTCAGCTTTTCGTAATCGCCCGGGGTGAAGATGTCCCCGCTGCAGCAAAGAGGATTGGAGCTTTCTTTATAGGCTTGCTCAAAAACGTCCAGCCGGGGATGATTTTTATACATCTCAACGCCCACCCGGGGATGGACGATTAGGCTTTCCAGCGGATACTTGTTGTATATCTCCAAAAGCGGCCCGAACTCCTCCGGGGATTTAAGGCCCAGCCGGGTCTTTACAGATATCTTCATGTCAAGAGCGGAAAAAATATCCTCCAGAAAGCGATCCAGCGCCTGTGGGTCGGCAAGAAAGCCGGAGCCACGGTGCTTAGACACCACCGTGCCGGAGGGGCAGCCCAGATTTATGTTTATCTGCCCGTAGCCCATGGCGGCCAGCGTTCCGGCTGCGGCGATAAAGCTGGGGGCGTCGTTGCCCAGCAGCTGGGGTATCAGATCGATTCCCTCATTATTTTCCGGCAGCACGTCCCGCAGCTCCCGGCCCTTCAGCGGGGAGTTTTGGCAGGCTACGATGAAGGGTCCGTAGTAAGCGCCGCAGCCACTGAATAAGTCCGCGTGGGCGTTCCTGTATATAAATGTGGTGATGCCCTCCATAGGCGCCAGATAAAATTCCATGTCAGTCTCCGTTCATTTCTTACAGCTTTTATTTTACAACAAAAACCGCCGGGGCGATATATAAAAATAAGTGTAAGAAATTAACAATAATACGGCAAAGGTTTTGATGAATTTATAGAATATGAATAACAGATGGGAAAATGTATCCGAATTTTGTTGCTTTTTTAACAGCCTTCCATTATACTTAAGAAGCAAAATGCTTAAGCATACGTCTGGGAAGCGTATGCACAATTCAGACATTTTGGGAGGAAGACATGAAAGGACAAAAGATCGTAAGCATAATCACCATTCTTGCGTGCATCTTTATGCTGGTGGCGGGGGTCATGGGCATGAAGGATGTGAACAACCAAAAGGACATTAAGACCAAAGAGGGCGACGAGGCCCGGGCAAACATAGACACCCTGAAGGCCGGCATAGACGAGCTTGAATCCAACCGCGCCGCCTATGACGAAGGCAAGCCTACATACGATTCCGGTCTGGCTCAGTACGAGGCCGGCTTGAAGGAGTATAACGAAGGCAAGGCCACACTTGAGTCCAAGACAGCGGCCTATGAAGCCGGCAAGACCAAGCTGGCCGCGGCTGAAACGACGCTGGCCGCGTCGAAAACAAAGCTGGACGCCGCGAAAAAACAGTTGGACGCCGGCAAGGCGAAGCTGACCGAGTATGAGGCCGGCAAGGCAAAACTGGACGCTTCAAAGACTCAGCTTGACGCCGCCAAGGCAAAGCTGGACGCCAATAAGGCGGCGTATGAGGCCGGCAAGGCCCAGGTCGCCGCAGGCGAAGCACAGGCTGCCAAGCTGCAGGCCGGTGTGGAGGCCGCTATGAAGCAGGGCATGACCCAGGAGCAGGCGCTGGCCTATGTGCTCAAATCCGCGGGCATGACTCAGGAGCAGTATGAGACCCAGAAAAAGGCGCTGGCAGCCGGTCAGGCACAGGTCAAGGAGTACGAGGACGGCCAGGCCACCTACGAGGCCGGACTGAAGCAGTACGAGGCCGGCAAGGCTCAGCTGGACGCCCAGACTGAAACCTACAACACCGGCAAGGCCACCTACGAAGCGGGCCTTAAGCAGTACAACGCCGGACTTGCCCAGTATAACGCGGGCATGAAGGAGTACGAGGCCGGCAAGGCCCAGATAGCCGAGTACGAGGCCGGAGCCGCCAAGCTGGCAGCGGCTGAAAAGCAGCTGGCAGAGGCCAAATCCAAGCTTGATACCGGCAAAATAGATCTGGACGCCTTTGAAGCGGGCGAAAAGCAGGTCGAGGACGGCAAGGCCAAGCTTATGGACATCGCCGAAGTTGCCGCCAAGGTTGACGCCGGCGAGGATGTAGTCACAGCGGGCTATGAGTATCTTGACGAGCAGACCGTGCAGACCACCAAGGAGCTCACCGGTCAGGCTACTGCCGACATAGTCGGCATGGTCGCCGCGGTTATCGGCATCATCGCCGGTATTCTGGGCATGGCCGGCAAGAAAGCGGCTTTCGCTCTTGCCATTATCACCGCGGCAGCCGGTGTGGCGGCAGTGGTGCTGTCCTTCATGAAGGACCCCGGCACCATGGTGCTGGCAGGCTCCATCGCCGTTGCGGTGGTGGGCGTGGCACTCACCGTGGTCTCCGCAAAAAACAAGGCTCCCGCAGTGGAGGACTAATCCTAAGCTTGCCCCATTAAAGAATAATGAAAGACGCACCGCAAAACGTGGTTTTGCGGTGCGTCTTTTTTTATCTCACGCCCCGGAAAAAATCCGACAGCAGCGCTGCGCATTCGTCTTTCAGCACCCCGCCGTATATGGCGGGACGGTGGCCGTATTTTTCCTCAAACAGATTCAGCACCCCGCCGCAGGAGCCGGTGGCCGGATCGGGGGCGCCGTACACCACCAGCGGTATGCGGGCATTAATAACGGCGCCGGCGCACATGGGGCAGGGCTCCAGCGTGACGTATAGGCCGCAGCCTTCAAGCCGCCAGGTGCCCAGAGAGGCGCAGGCCTCCCGGATAGCTATGATTTCCGCGTGGGCGGTGGCGTCGCCGTCCTCCTCCCGCCGGTTGCGGCCCCGGCCTATCACGACGCCGTCCGGTCCGGCGATAACGCAGCCCACAGGCACCTCGCCGTCGTCCGCGGCCTGAGCCGCCAGCGACAGCGCGGCGCGCATATAATCCTCGCGTTCAGTCATATTTTTCCCCGCCTTTTCATAAAGCTGTGTCAGACGCCGATAAAAAACTGCCGGCGCGGGCCGGCAGTTAAACATTTTATTCTTTAAGCCTTAATACTGCCGTCTGAATTGAACAGCGGCAGAGTGCCCAGCGTGATAATGTCGTCCCGCTTGGCGGCGTCGCCCTCGGCCAGCACAGCCATGCGTCCGGCAATTATGCCGCCAGCGCGTGTCACCAGAGTTTCCATGGCGTGCAGGGATTCGCCGGTGGAAATAACGTCATCAACTATAAGTATGCGTTTGCCCTTGATCATCTCGGCGTCCTCGGTGTCTATAACCAGAGTCTGAACGCCGAAGGTGGTGATGGACTGAACATCCACCTGAAATACACCGGTCATGTACGCCTTGGCTTTTTTCCGGGCCAGAAAGTACTTTTCCGCGCCGGACTGGCGGGCCATCTCATACAGCAGGGGAATGGCCTTGGCCTCAGGCGCGATAAGGTAGTCGTATTCAGGCGCCAGCTTGAGAAGCTCGGTGGCGCAGTGAACAGTTACCTCTACATCGCCAAACATAACGAACGCGCCAATATACAGATCATCGCTGACCCGGCATATGGGCAGCTCACGCTTTAACCCGGCAATGTCCATCTCGTAAGTCATTTTCTTTATTTCCTCCTAAGTCTTTGTGGGACATTATATTTACTGATATATTCTACCGTAAATCCCGAAAAAATCAAGAGCGTCTTGGGCGGTGTTTCACAAAAGACTCAAACATGGCAAAGATAGCAAACACCTTGTAAACTCTAATTTACTGGTTTAAGTACACTATAATTTACCGCTTAGCCATATACTGTGAAATAACAATAAAAATGTCATATCAATTAGTCAAAATGTGCACAGTATTTCACAAGTGAATGTTTTAACAAGCAAGACGCTTGCATTTGATTTAGAACAAGAGTAAAGTACAGCCAAGAACCGCGCCGGATGTTTTGTATGCTGTTATAAAGGCGCAGGCACCCGAAATATTCGGTTCGGAAGGGAAATGTTGTATCCAGCGAGAGAAATGTATTGAAAAAGGAGAGTATTGTATGGAAGAGACTAAACAAAACCGCGGTTCATTTGGCTCAAACTTTGGATTCCTGATGGCCGCAATCGGTTCTGCCGTTGGCCTTGGCAACATCTGGGGCTTCCCCTTCAAGATGGGCAAGTGCGGCGGCTTCGCATTCCTTATCGTTTATCTTGTACTGGCAGTGTTTGTGGGCCTGTGCGTAATGCTGGGCGAGATGGCTCTGGGCCGCAAGACCGGCCAGGGCGTTGTGGGAGCGTACAAAAAGCTGGCCGCAAAGTTCGCCTGGGTCGGCTGGTGCGGCATTATTACCGGCTTCTGCATCCTTTGCTTCTATCTGGTGCTGGGCGGCTACGTCACCAGATACTGCCTCGGCTTCCTGCTTGAGATGTTTGGTATGGACGGCTTTGCCGGACAGACAGCAGAAAACTTCTTCGGCTACTTCCTCACCAACAGCTGGAGCTGCCTTCTCTATTTCTTTATCTTTACAATTATCAACGTTCTCATCGTCAGCGGCGGTATTCAGGGCGGCATAGAAAAATTCAACAAGTGGGCAATGCCCGCGCTGTTCCTCATCCTGCTGATAGTACTTATTTATGTGGCCTGCCAGCCCGGCGCCGGAGATGGCTACAAGTTCATGTTCGCTGCAAACTTCGAGCCGCTTAAGACGGACTTCATCGGCGTGCTGAAAACCGCCGCCGGCCAGATGTTCTTCTCACTGTCCCTCGGCATGGGCTGCATGATAACCTACGGCTCATACCTCAGCAAAAAAGAAGATCTTCAGAAAAACTCCGTTATAGTTGTGTGCTGCGATACCATGATAGCCATCATGGCCGGCATGGTCGTGCTTCCCGCCTGCGCCGCGTTTGGCATGGATTTCGGTGGAGGCCCCGGCCTGCTGTTCAACACAATGCAGGTAGTTTTCGACCGCATGGGCGGTTCCGGCGCGTTCATCGGCAACCTTATGGGCTTCCTGTTCTACTTCCTGGTGTTCCTGGCGGCTCTGTCCTCATCTATCTCCATCCTTGAGGTCTGCACCGCCTACTCCGTGGATAAGAACTTGGCTGCAGGCAAGGGCGGCGCCGACGGCGGCCGCAAAAAGGCAACAGCTATCTTCTCCGTGGCCATCTTCGTGTTCGGTATGCTGGTGGCTCTGGACGGCCTAGGCGCAGGCAAAGCTGCCGGCGCTGCGATAAGCTACCCCGCCGAGCTGCTGGGCATGGATTACAAACAGGTGGATGTTTCCTCCGGTTTTGATGCCGACACTACTTACTATGTGGCCGGCGAAGAAGCCCACTCTTATACGGCGGTAACAGGCGACGTGGACGGCGCCATAACCGCTCCGGAAGAGGGCACTACTTACTATGTCAAGACTGTCAAGGGCTGGAACGACTGCTGGCTTGACTTCTACGACATGATCTCCGAAGGTATACTGATGCCGCTTGGCGCACTGATGATGTCACTGCTCATCGGCTGGAAGTGGAAGACAGATCTTGTTATGGAAGAGTGCATGGAATCCGGGCACAAGCCCTGGGGCCGCGGCTTCTTCGATATCTGCTTCAAATTCATCACACCAATCGGTATGCTGGTGGTGCTCTATGGCCAGATAACCAGCTTCTTCGGGTAAAGGCCACACATACCGGCAAAACTATTACATCAGATCGCGCCTCCAATTGGAGGCGCGATTTTTTGTCGTCAGCCGAAAAAAGTATCCCGCACCGCTGGTTTTCAGAACTGATTTGAGGACGGCGTCGGAGAAAAATGAACGCATATAAGCCGGAGCGGCCCCAAAGGCCGCTCCGGCTTCCGCTGTACCCGCGCTGGCGGCTCTCAGGGGGGCATTTTAGAGATTTGGTGAAAGTGACGAAGTTAGCATGTATTTTCGGAATGTCAAGCCTAAAGATATCAGCATAACAACTAAAAAATCGGATGCTTTTTCTGCGGTAATTTAGAAAAAGGAAAAAATGAAAAGTTTAACATGGAAAAAGACTTGCGTAAGTGTTAAATATGGTGTACAGTACTGTCATGATTCGCGGAATGTTAACAGAAAGTTCATAATGTTAACAGGCATAAAAGCTCCGCGGTCCGGCTTGATAGATATGGCCGGAAAAAATAATCATTAAGGAGAGAATTGTATGGAAGAAACTCAATCTCGTGGAGGATTTGGCTCCAACTTCGGCTTCATAATGGCTGCCGTCGGCTCCGCTGTGGGCCTTGGCAACATTTGGGGCTTCCCGTACAAGATGGGCAAGAACGGCGGCTTCGCATTCCTGCTTGTTTATCTTGTTCTGGCCATATTCGTTGGCCTTTGTGTAATGCTGGGCGAGATGGCTCTGGGCCGCAAGACCGGTCAGGGCGTTGTGGGCGCTTACAAAAAGATGGCGT
>CAZLIJ010000070.1:0-7295 GCA_964559305.1 uncultured Oscillospiraceae bacterium
ATGGAAGATACCTTTTTCTTTTTGGAAGTAATCGGCACGGCTGCCTTTGCCGTGTCCGGCGCTGCCGCGGCCATAGACAAGCACACCGATATTTTCGGCGTTATTTTTCTGGGCATGACCACAGCCCTGGGCGGCGGCGTGATAAGAGATGTTTTTCTGGGCGCTCTGCCGCCGAGAATGTTTTCAAACTACATCTATGTGGCAGTGGCCATCGGCGTTTCCGCGCTGGTGTTCATCGCGGCTCAGATATGGCATGAAAAGCTGGCCGGCGGCCGTGACGCTATCGACGCCGTGGTGAACGTTTTTGACGCCGTGGGTCTGGGCGTGTTCACCGTTTCCGGCATGAATCTTGCCATCGCTGACGACGGCATCGGCAACGCCCTTTTGATAATCGTTCTGGGTATGGCCACGGGCATCGGCGGGGGTATGCTCAGGGACGTGATGATAGGGGAGATCCCCTTCGTGCTGAGAAAACGCATCTACGCCGTGGCGTCGCTGGCCGGCGCGGTGGTGTACTACCTCATGTTTATGGCCAAAGTCAACAATACCGTTGGCGCCGTCACCGGAATATGCGTAATTTTCACCATTCGTATGCTGGCCACGGCTTTTAAGTGGAGTTTACCCAAAGTGGAATAAAAGTGAAACCAATTCGTGTGTAATTAACTACATATCTGCAACAAATTCGCCTGACTCAAGAATGATTTTCTTGTAGGAATGGCGAATTTGTTTTCCTTTACAAGCATTGACAATCGTGATAAAATATGAACAAAGCAAAACTACATAAATAATATGCGGAGATGATATTATGGAAAGACAGTTCAAAACAATGGACGGCAACACCGCCGCCGCCCATGTATCCTACGCATTCACGGAAGTCGCGGCGATCTACCCCATAACTCCGTCCAGCCCCATGGCCGACTCGGTTGACCAGTGGTCCGCTGCCGGACGCAAGAACATCTTTGGCTCCAAAGTCAAGGTGCAGGAAATGCAGGCCGAGTCCGGCGCTGCCGGCGCTGTGCACGGCTCGCTGAACGCCGGCGCGCTGACCACCACCTACACCGCATCCCAGGGCCTGCTGCTGATGATCCCCAATATGTACAAGATAGCCGGCGAGCTGCTGCCGGGCGTGTTCCACGTGTCCGCCCGCGCTCTTGCCAGCCACACGCTGTCCATATTCGGCGACCATCAGGACGTTATGGCCTGCCGTCAGACCGGCTTTGCAATGCTGTGCGAATCCAGCGTGCAGGAGATCATGGATCTGGCTCCCGTGGCACATCTTGCGGCCATAGAGGGCAGAGTGCCCTTCATCAACTTCTTTGACGGCTTCCGCACCTCCCACGAGCTGCAGAAGGTTGCCGTCTGGGATTACGATGATCTGGCCGACATGGTGGACATGGACGCCGTCAACGCTTTCCGCGCAAGAGCTCTTAACCCCAACCACCCCATCATGCGCGGCAGCCACGAAAATGGCGACATCTTCTTCCAGAACAAGGAAGCTTCCAACAAGTACTACGACGCCATCCCCGGCATTGTGGAAAACTACATGGGCAAGATCAACGCCAAGCTGGGCACCGATTACAAACTGTTCAACTACTACGGCGCACCTGACGCGGACCGCGTCATCGTGGCCATGGGCTCCATCTGCGACGTGGCTGAGGAAGTCATCGACTACCTGAACGCTCACGGCGAAAAGGTCGGCCTTGTCAACGTTCATCTGTACCGGCCCTTCTGCCCGGACAAGCTGGCGGAGGCTATTCCCGCCACCGCAAAGAAGGTCGCGGTTCTTGACCGCACCAAGGAACCCGGCAGCCAGGGCGAGCCTCTTTATCTGGACGTTGTCACCGCTCTTGCCAACTCCGGCCGTTACGACGTGAAGGTCATAGGCGGCCGCTACGGTCTGGGCAGCAAGGATACTCCTCCTTCCAACGTGTTCGCCGTTTACAGCGAGCTGAAGAAGGCCGAGCCCAAGCGCCGCTTCACCGTGGGCATCGTGGACGACGTCACCGGACTTTCTCTTGATGAAGACCACAGCGCACCCAGCACCGCGGCTCCCGGCACCATCGAGTGCAAGTTCTGGGGTCTGGGCGGCGACGGTACCGTTGGCGCCAACAAGAACTCCATAAAGATCATCGGCGACCACACCGACAAGTATGTGCAGGCTTATTTCCAGTACGATTCCAAAAAGACCGGCGGCGTGACCATCTCCCATCTGCGCTTCGGCGATCACCCCATCAGAAGCCCGTACTATGTTACCAAGGCCGACTTTGTGGCCTGCCATGTGCCCGCATACATCATCAAGGGCTTCCCCATCGTCAGGGACGTGAAGCCCGGCGGCGTGTTCCTTGTTAACTGCCAGTGGAGCTTTGAGGAGCTTTCCGAGCGTCTGGACGCCGCTTCCAAGCGCTATATCGCCAAAAACAATATTCAGCTTTACACCATAGACGCCATCGACCTTGCCATGAAGATCGGCATGGGCAAGCGCACCAATACCATTCTCCAGTCCGCGTTCTTCTCCCTGGCCAAGGTTCTGCCCGAAAAGGACGCCCTCCAGTACATGAAGGACGCTGCCACCCACTCCTACCTGAAGAAGGGCCAGGATATAGTGGACATGAACCACAAGGCCATCGACATGGGCGCCACCGCCTACAAGAAGGTCGAGATCCCCGCCGACTGGGCCAACGCTGTGGACGAGAAGAAGACCGCACCCATCACTGGCCGCCCCGCCACCGTGAAGATGGTGAAGGACATTCTGGAGCCTGTGGACAAGATGGACGGCGATTCCCTGCCTGTTTCCGCCTTCGTCGATCACGCCGACGGCACCTTCGAGCTGGGCGCTGCCGCTTATGAGAAGCGCGGCGTTTCCGTGATGGTTCCCGAGTGGAACGGCGCCACCTGCGCCCAGTGCAACCAGTGCGCTTATGTGTGCCCCCACGCCACCATTCGTCCCTTCGCCATGACCGAGGCCGAGGCCAAGGCCGCTCCCGCCAATGCCCAGATAGTAGACATGAAGCGCGGCGGATACAAGTACGCCATCGTCGTTTCCCCGCTGGACTGCATGGGCTGCGGCGTATGCGTGGGCGTGTGCCCCACCAAGTCTTTGAAGATGGTCTCCATGGAGAGCCAGGCCGACAAGCAGCCTGTGTTCGACTACATGGTTTCCAAGGTCAGCGAGAAGAAGGATCTTATCAACGACACCGTCCCCGGCAGCCAGTACCGCCAGCCGTATCTGGAGTTCTCCGGCTCCTGCGCGGGCTGCGCCGAGACCAGCTATGCCCGTCTGGTGACTCAGCTGTTCGGCGACCACATGATAATCTCCAACGCCACCGGCTGCTCGTCTATCTGGGGCGGCCCGGCTGCCACCAGCCCCTACACCGTCAACAAGGAAGGCAAGGGCCCCGCGTGGGCAAACAGCCTCTTTGAGGACAACGCCGAGCACGGCCTTGGCATTTATCTGGGCCAGAAGAAGATCCGCGACGACCTGAAGGCCAGCGTGGAATACATTGCCGAAAACGCCCAGAGCGAAGAAAAGAAAGCCGCCGCAAAGGTATGGCTGGACAGCTATGAGGACACCGCGGCAAACCAGGCGGCCACCGAAAAGTTCCTGGCCGTTATGGAAGCCAACCCCTGCGACTGCGAAAACTACAAGAAGATAATGGCCAACAAGAGCTACCTGAACCGCAAGTCCTGCTGGATATTCGGCGGCGACGGCTGGGCTTTCGACATCGGCTACGGCGGCGTTGACCATGTGCTGGCCTCCGGCGAGGACGTGAACATCTTCGTGTTCAACACCGAGGTGTACTCCAACACCGGCGGACAGGCCTCCAAGGCCTCCAACATCGGCCAGGTCTGCCAGTTCGCAGCGGCCGGCAAGGAGATCAAGTCCAAGTCTCTGGCTGAGATGGCCATGACCTACGGCTACGTTTACGTGGCACAGGTGGCCATGGGCGCAAACCCGGCTCAGACCCTCAAGGCTATCCGCGAGGCCGAGGCATATCACGGCCCGTCCATCATCATCGGCTACTCCCCCTGCGAGATGCACTCCATCAAGGGCGGCATGACCAACTGCCAGGGCGAGATGAAAAAGGCCGTGGACTGCGGCTACTGGAACCTGTTCCGCTTCAACCCCGCGGCTGAGGGCGGCAAGTTCACTCTGGACAGCAAGGCGCCCGCCGGCGGTTATCAGGAATTCCTGATGAACGAGGCCCGTTACAGCCGTCTTACCCGCGAGTTCCCCGACAGAGCCGAGGGCCTGTTTGAGCGCAACGAGGAAAATGCCAAGGCGCGCTACGAGCACCTGATGAAGCTCAAGGAAATGTACGAATAATTTCCGTTGAGGAGCTGACCTGATTTTCCCGCGTCCCCGGAGGAAACTCCGGGGACGTTTTTTGCGGCTGTTCCCGGCTTGTATTTTTGCGCCTAAATGTTATAATCTGCCTATATCAAATCATAAGGTGCTGTATGAAAAAACTTTCTCCAATAAAACTGGCGCTCACCTTCGCGGGCTGCTTTCTGGGCGCCGGGTATGTCTCCGGCCAGGAGCTGTGGCAATTTTTCGGCACTTTTGGCCGGGGCGGAATATGGGGCGTAACGGCGGCGGTAGCCTGCCTTTTCTTTTTTGCGCTTTTGCTGCTCAGACTGGGTCAGATAACCGGGGAGAGCGCGGTGGACAGACTGGTAATATGCTGGGATATCCCCGTTTTGCGCCGGATAATGAGCGGGCTGGAGCTGGTGTTCCTTTTTGGGATAAGCACCATAATGACCGCCGGCGTGGGCGCGCTTTTAAACCAGCTTTTCGGCGTGCCGGCATGGGCGGGCTGCGCTGTATTTGCCGCGGCGGTGATGGCTGTGGCCATGCTGGGTCTGCGGGGACTGCTGTCGGCCTTTTCCATATCCGTGCCGGTGCTGGTGCTGGCCACGCTGGCCTTTGGCATAGCGGCTGTGTGTAAAACCGGCTTTTCCGCCCTGCCGGCGGAAACTTACCGGGGGGATAATCCCATGATGCCGGTGTGGACGGTGGGCGCGCTGACCTTCGCAAACTACAACGCCTTCGGCGCCTTTGCCATTCTGGCGCCATTCGCAAAATATATACCCGATAAAAAGACCACCTATCTGGGACTGGGGCTGGGGGCGGGCTGCCTGCTGCTTATCGCGCTGGGCGTGCTTTTGTCCCTTTTTGCCGTGCCAGAGACACTTTCCGCCGAGCTGCCCATGCTGGCGCTGGCGGAAAATATCAGTCCCGCTCTGGGCTGCTGCTACGGGTTTTTGCTGCTGCTGGCCATGTTCGGCACGGCTCTTTCAAGCCAGGTGGCGTTTCTTGACTTTGTGTGCGGGAAATCCCGCCGGATAAACTCCCGCAAAAAGCTGGCCGCAGGCGTGTACTCAGCGGGCGCTTTCCTGTGCTCTTTAGCGGGCTTCGGCGGGCTTATCGGCACGGTATATCCGGTCTTTGGCTATTGCAGCGGAATTTTTGTGCTGCTGCTGGTGGTACACTATATAAAAGTCAAAAGCCAGAAAAAGGAGCGGACCCAATTCCTTGACACCGGGGAATAATAGTGCTAATATGTCCCCTGTCAGAGGCAATGACGGAGAAGGCCTCCCATACCCGGCACAGAGAGCGCGGTCACAGGCTGCAAGCCGCGTCGGTGGGGAAGGGATATGCCACCGCTCCCGAGCCTGCGCGGGGAATACCAGTATGCGCGCACGCATGACGCCCGTTAAGCGTCCAATGAGTTAAAAATCAAGGTGGAACCGTGTTTATAAAACACCCTTGACGCGAAAGCGCCATGGGTGTTTATTTTTATAAAAAATTATTGACATAAAGAGGTACTGAAATGGACGACGATAAGAAGTATACGTTTGAAAACCCCGAATTCAAAAAAACCTACTGGCATTCCTGCTCCCACATCATGGCCCAGGCCATAAAGCGCCTGTGGCCGGAAGTGAAGCTGGCCATCGGTCCCTCCATCGACGAGGGCTGGTATTACGACCTTTTCGCCCCCTTTGCCTTCACCCCCGAGCACATGGCAAAGATAGAGGAGGAAATGAAAAAGATCTGCAAGGAGAAGCTGAAGATCGAGCGCTTTGAGCTGCCCAGAGCAGAAGCTCTGGAGTTCATGAAGGACGAGCCTTTCAAGGTGGAGCTTATTAACGACCTGCCCGAGGGGGAGGCCATCAGCTTTTATAAGCAGGGCGAGTTCACGGATCTGTGCGCAGGGCCCCATCTTGACTCCACCGGCCGGGTGAAGGGCAACGCCATAAAGCTTTTGACCTGCAACGCCGCCTACTGGCGGGGCGACTCCAACCGGGAGACTTTGCAGCGCATCTACGGCATCGCTTTCCCCAAAAAGGAGGAGCTGGAAGAGTATCTTGAGCGCATCGAGGAGGCCAAGCGCCGGGATCACAGAAAGCTGGGCAAGGAGCTGGGTCTGTTCGCGCTGAGAGACGAGGCCCCCGGTATGCCCTTCTTCCTGCCCAAGGGCATGGTGCTGCAAAACACGCTTATCCAGTACTGGCGCGAGGTTCACAAAAAGTGGGACTATGTTGAGATCGGCACGCCCCAGATAATGAAGCGCTCTTTGTGGGAGACCTCCGGCCACTGGGATCACTACAAGGACAATATGTATACCACCGTCATTGACGACGAGGATTTCGCAATAAAGCCCATGAACTGCCCCGGCAGCATTCTGGTGTACGAGCTGGAGCCCCACTCCTATAAGGAGCTGCCTCTGCGCTACGGCGAGCTGGGCAGAGTGCACCGTCATGAGCTTTCCGGCGCCCTCCACGGACTTTTCCGCGTGCGCTGCTTCACTCAGGACGACGCCCATATCCTGCTGGCCCCCGAGCAGATCAAGGACGAGGTCGTGCGCATAGCGCAGCTTTTCGACGAGGTCTATTCTCTGTTCGGCCTGCCCTACACCATTGAGCTTTCCACCATGCCCGAAGACCACATCGGTTCTGTGGAGGACTGGGATGTGGCCACCAAGGCTCTGGCCGACGCCATTGAGAGCATAGGCAAAAAGTATGTTATAAACGCTGGCGACGGCGCCTTCTACGGCCCCAAGCTGGACTTCCACATCCGGGATTCTCTGGGACGCACCTGGCAGTGCGGCACCATTCAGCTGGACTATCAGCTCCCCGGCCGCTTCGATCTTGAATACACCGGTGCTGACGGCGAAAAGCATTGCCCCGTGATGATCCACCGCGTGGTCTTTGGCTCCATCGAGCGCTTTATCGGCGTTATTACCGAGCATTTCGCCGGCGCGTTCCCGACGTGGCTTGCGCCGGAGCAGGTGCGC
>CAZLIJ010000071.1:0-553 GCA_964559305.1 uncultured Oscillospiraceae bacterium
AAAAAATGGAGGCTGTGCGCTACGCAAACTTCATGAAGCCTGACGGCGTGTGCGTCATCAACGACTATGAGATGCCCTCCTCCACCATCGCAGCCGGACTTGCGGAGTATCCGCAGGGCTGCCTTGAGGCCATGAAGGCCCATTTCAAGGTGATAAGCCTGAACGCCGAGGAGATCGCCGCCGGACTTGGCAGCACAAAATGCGCCAACGTGGTGCTTTTCGGCGCCATGGTGAAGCCGCTGGGTCTTGACAGCATCAACTGGGAAGAAGTCATAAAAAGAGTTGTTCCCCAGAAGTTCATCGACCTGAACCTTGCCGCCTACAAGGCCGGCATGGAAGCAGCCGAAAAGATCTGATAAACGCCAAAACTCCCGTTTGCTTTTTATAAGCAAACGGGAGTTTTTTTACTTGCCCTGTCAGGACAGAGCGATCATAAGCACGCCGCTAACGATACAGCAGATGCCCGCCACACGGCGTTTGGTGATCTTTTCACCAAGCAGCTTGTGGGCAATGAAAAGTGACCACACATAGGTCAGCGAGCCCAAAGGCAGGG
>CAZLIJ010000071.1:563-7276 GCA_964559305.1 uncultured Oscillospiraceae bacterium
CGCGGAAGAAATGATATACAGTATGCCGCCGATCCACAGATACTTGTTCAGCAGCAGCTTCCACAGATTCCGCCCAGCGCCGGAGGCTTTTTTAAGATAATACCCGCCGAAGGCGGAGAGCACAGTGGCTCCGAGTACGCATAAATATTTCATTCCTCGTCAGACCCCCCTATGAAAATGACTCCGACGATGACCACGGCGATACCGATGACCTTAAGCGGTACAAGAGGCTCGTGCAGCACTGCCACGGAGAGAATGGTTGAAAAGACGTAGCTTGCGCTGTTGAGGGGGTGGATGACCGACAGCTCGCCGCAGCGATAGGCATACACCATGGCGATGCCGCCGCCGCCGCAGATAACAAAACCGATCATAAGCTGGATAATGCTGCGGGGCATTTCGTAATTGCCCATGGTTTTCCACAGGAGCTGACTTGAACACAGGCACAGCGAGCATATGAGCATCAGGGCAATGCCTTTACCGTTTTTCTTTAGTGATTGAAGCATGGATTCTCCTCTCAGGTTATTTGCATATATGCCACCGCGAAGGCTTCGCGGATGAAATAATTCAGCTTGATAAGGGGATAACTGGTGTGAGCCGCCACGGATTTGACATCCACGCCCTGCTCGCCGGCCAGCGTCTTCGCCCGGTAAAGATGGTATTCACTGGACACCACCGCGCAGCCGTTGGGATCGTCGCCCCGGGCGCGGATGATGTCAAAGGAGTATTTAAAGTTTTCCTCCGTGGAGGCGGCTTTATCCTCTTTTATGACCCGGTCAGGGGATATGTCCCGGGCAATAAGGTAGTTATACATACACTCAGCTTCAGTGATGTTTTCCCCCGGACCCTGACCGCCGGAAACCACGGCAACACTGCCGGGGTATTTTACCATATACTCATAGGCGGTGTCCAGCCGGTTTGCCAGCGACAGGGAAGGCTGGTCGCCGTTCACTCCCGCCCCCAGAACTATGAGATACGGAGCTTGGGGGTCTGAGTCGGTGCGGGCGCTTTGCACTATGGGCACTTCAAGAATGATGAAATACGTCACTCCCGCCGCCAGAAGCACTGTCAGTATTATTTTCAGGGTCTTTCCGAAAAACCTGTACGCCGTAATCACCGCGGCGATAAATACCAGCGCGTAGGCGATGAAATCGTAGCCCACCAGCACAAAGCGGAATAAAACAGCCGCCAGCGCCAATATTATGTCAACTACAACCCATGCCGGGATTCTTATTTTTTTCATTCAGCCAGCTCCTCCCATCGGGCGTAAAGAGCTTCAAGCTCCGAGCTTTTTTCGGCTTTCTCCGCGTCAAGCTCCATGAGCTTTTCATAGTCGGAGCCGTTTTCCTGAGCCAGGGCGTCCAGCTCATTAAGGCGCTCCTCGGCGGCAGCGATGTCCCGTTCCAGCTTTGCAAGCTGCTTTGCGGTGTTTGGCGGGCGCTTCCGGGGCTCTTTTTTCCGCTGCGCCGCTTTTTCGTTTTGGGAAAAGACCTGCTGCCGGGACATATACTCTCTGTATTGGGCGAAGCTGCCGTGAAAATCGGTTATATCACCGTTTGACAGCGCCCAGACACGGGTGGCGAATTTGTTGATGAAATAGCGGTCATGGGATACGAACAGCAGAGCCTCGCCGTAATCGGACAGGGCGTCCTCCATCCATTCCCGGCTGGCTATGTCCAGATGGTTTGTGGGCTCGTCAAGAATAAGGAAGTTTATGTCGGCGCCCATGACCATGCACAGCTTAAGCCGGCTGCGCTCGCCGCCGGAGAGGGCGGACACCGGCGTAAGCACGTTTTCGCCCCGAAAGCCGAAAGCGGCCAGCCTGTCCCGGGCCTCCTGGGGCTGACATTTGCAGTCGTAGAGCATGGTGTCAAGGCAGGAGCGGGAGGGAACGGCAAAGTCCACGATCTGAGGCAGGTACGCGGTCTTGACCGACGGCCCTTCATATATTATGCCCATGTCCGGCGATTCTTCCTGCATTATCATTTTTATAAGCGTGGATTTTCCCGTGCCGTTATCGCCGATAAGGGCGATGCGCTCGCCGCCGGTGACAGTAAGACTGAGCTGGGAAAAAAGCTTTTTGTCCCCAAAAGATTTTGACAGCGAGTCTACAACCAAAACATCGTCTCCTGAGAACTCACGCTCCTTGAATTTGACGTTGAGCTTTTTGGCCACGGTGGGTTTTTCGGAGGTCTGCAGCTTTTCGATGCGCTTTTCCATTGAAAACGCCCGCTTGTGCAGCTTGTCGGAGCCCATAAACGCCCACAGATGCATCTGCTCGGCGGCTTTTGTCAGCTGCTCAACCTTGGCCTGATCCTTTTCGTACTGCTTCAGCTTCTCGTCGAAACGGCGCTGCCGTTCCTCCACATAGAAGCTGTAATTTCCCGAGTAGAATTCTGCCCGCCCGTCCTCAATTGCGATGCAGCGGCGGCATACGGCGTCCAGAAAATACCTGTCGTGGCTTATGGTCAGCACCGTGCCGCGAAAATGCAGCACATGCTCCTCCAGCCACTCAGTGGCATGGAGATCCAGATGGTTTGTAGGCTCGTCCAGCAGAAGAATGTCCGTATCCTCCAGTATAAGACGGGCCAGATTGACTCTGGTCTTTTCACCGCCGGAAAGGCTGTCAAAGAGCTTGGCGCGCATGGCGTCGGAGATGTCAAGACCGTTTGCCACACGGTTTCGCTCCACATCCATGTCGTAGCCGCCGGAGCTGCGAAAATCCTCGGACAGCCGGTCGTATTCACTCAAAAGGCCGGGGGAGTCGTCGCTGCCCATAAGCCTTGTAAGCTCGTCCATGCGGGCTTCGATTTTGTATAAGCGCCGGTGGGCGTCCTTGAGAACGTCCTCCGTTGTAAATTGAGGCGGGTACACCGGTATCTGGGATATAAGGCCTATGCGCTTGCCGGAGGCTATGGATACCGTGCCCTCGTCATGGTCGATAGCGCCGGTGAGAATGCGGAACAGAGTGGTTTTTCCGCAGCCGTTTGGCCCCAGAATACCTACGTGTTCCCCGGCTGTTATTTCGAAGGACAGCCCGTCCAGCACATTTTTGCCTATTTCAAAGGACTTTACCAGTCCGCTGACTGAAATATCTGTCATTTGCCTGTTCCTAATATATTATTTTTTTACCGCCGCCTGGAGCACCGCGTTGGCCACGGCGCCCGCGTTGCGCAGACCGCCGCCGCCCTTTTCGATGACTACCACAAAGGCGTAGGGGTGCTCGTCGTCGTCAAGAAAGCCAGTGAACCACGCGTGGCTTGATCCGTCGCCCACCTCGGCGGTGCCGGATTTGGCGCAGATTTCAAGGCCGGGGAAGGTGCCCTTGCCATAGGACGAAGCCACGTTGTTGGCCATAAATTCCTTCATCTTCCCGGCGGTGTCGGAAGATATAAGTGTCTCGGCCTTGTCCAGCGCGGAATGACCCAGCAATGTGGGCTCAACTATCTTGCCGCCGTTGCCGATAGCGGCCACCAGCCGCAGCATGGAGTAGGGGCAGACAAGGTCGTTATACTGGCCGATGCCTGACCATGAGAGGTCTGAGGAGCCCGCTGCCGCCTTGTCAAAGCGGCCGGCCATGGTGGTGATGCCGTCCAGATCGTGGGTGGTGGTGAAGCCCAGCTTCTCGGCGTACAGCGCCAGCGTGTCGCCGCCCACCTCCTGAGCTATCTGGGCAAAAGCGCAGTTGCAGGAGTTTGCCAGCGCCTGCTGAACGGTCTGGGTACCGTGCACGCCGGTGCAGTTTATCTTGACCCCGGCCACGGTCACGCTGCCGTTACAGGAGAAGGACTGGGAATATATGTCCTTCACGTTCTCTATGGCGGCGGTAAGGGTTATGAGCTTGAAGGTGGAGCCCGGCGTCAGGGCGGCGGAAATGCACTTATTGAGATATGTGCCCTCTGCGGGAGTTTTGGATGGGTTTGTGGGGTCCTGGGACGGGGAGGACACCATGCACAGTATTTCACCGGTCTTGTAGTTTTCCACCAGCACGGCTCCGCTTCTGCCGTTAAGAGCGTTCCACGCGGTGTTATTTAGCGTTGTATCTATGGTAAGCTTAAGCTTGGTGTCTTTATTTCTGGTGGTGCCGTTTATATAGTCAAAGCCGGCCAGAGCGCCGGAAAACTTTGTCAGCGCCCCGGTGCCGATGTTGCCGGAAAGGTCGCCCACGGTCTGGTAGCAGGACACTCTGGTGGTGTAGTCATCGGAAAAGGACAGCTTGCCGGAGCTTTGCGTGGCCAGTACAACACCGTTCCTGTCTGTCAGCGTACTGGTGCCAACAACGTTTTCCGAACCGAAATAGGCCGCCCATGATGCACCGTTTTGAAGATATTTGAAGCAGTAAAAGCCGGCACCCAGAATGACGACCATGGCGATAATAAGGGCCGACAAGGCCCGACGGGTAACTTTTTTCATCTGTCGTCGTCCTCCTCGTCGTCCTCGTCATCGAACTCGCCGTCCCTGGAATCTACTTTTTCAGGAGCGCGCACAACGAAGCTGGCGCCCTTGCGGGTGTCGGAGGCTTTGATAAAGGCCAGCAGCATCCAGCAGGCCAGCAGGGAGGTGCCGCCCTTTGACACGAAGGGGAAGGTAACGCCGGTGAAGGGGAGAATATCCATGGACCCGAACACGTTCAGGGCCAGCTGAACCATTAGCATGGAAACCGCCGCGCAGGCCGCGATGACATAGTATGAGCTTCTGCCGTGAGCCGCGGAGCGCACGGCGAAAAACGCCAGCACCAGTATGGCCAGAATGGCGCACAGAGCCATGATAAGCCCCAGCTCCTCGCACATGACGCCGTACACCATGTCGGTGTTGGCGGCGACTATGTCCTTCAGCCAGCCTTCGCCCGCGCCCTTGCCGAAAAGACCGCCGGAGGCCGCCGCCGACATGGCCCGTGTCTGCTGATAGCCGGTGCCGTAAATATCGCTCCAGGCGTGGCCCCAGGTGGAAAAACGCTGGGCGATGTAGGGCTTGACGGACAGCACAAGAAAGCCAGCCAGTCCAGCGCCGGTAACGGCCAGCGCCACCGTGGCTATGGAGCCGGAGCGCATAAAGGATATCACAAGAAATGTGGAGAAGAAGATAAGCGCCGCGCCGAAATCGCCCATAAGGGCCAGCGCGATGACGCAGATGGCGGAAAAAGCGATGAAGCCGATAAGGTTTCTCGTGCGGAAAAGCCGGTCGAGAGTGGCGGCGCCCACATAGATGTAGGCTACCTTGACAAACTCCGAGGGCTGTATGGTAACCCCACCCAGACTTATCCAGTTTTTCGCGCCGCCGGACACCTTGCCGATAACAAGATTCAGCGCCAGAAGTATGAGAGCCATAACCCCCACGGCGATGCGCATCTTTTTTGTCCGTTCCAGATCCCTCAGCCACCAGCCCATAATGAAAAACAAAATGACGCCGGCGATGATGAGCAGTATTTCCTTGAACATATCCCCCGGCGTGGAGGTGGCCACAACGGAAAGCCCCAGCGTGGTCAGAAAAAAGGCCAGAATCTCCACTTCAAAGCCGGTGCGCCGTATGCTGCGCATGGCAAAATAGCAAAACCATTCGATAAGTATCAGCGCCAGAAAGCCCAGCATAATGGTGATGACATATTCACTTTTAGCGGAAACCGAGTGTTCAAGCATGAGAAAGGCCTGAAACACCGTAAGCCCGAAAAGCGTGAGAGCCGGGCCGATGTTACGACCGGCGCGGGTGCGTCTTGCTTCCAGCTGAGCCCGCTTCGCGGCGGAAATATCCTCAAACACCAGATCCTTGTTGCCCAGCGTAATAGTGTCGCCGGAGCGCACGGCAGCGCCGTCGCCCTCAGCGTCCACGCCGTTTACCCAGGCACCCCCGCTGGAAAAGGTGTCAAAAAGCCGCCACTGGCCCTCGTCGCCCCTGATGAGCACGCCGTGAACCCGGCTGACAGTCCTGTCCGCAAGGGAAACGTCCGCCGATTTTGCCCGGCCAAGCAGATTTTCCCAGTGGGTCAGCGGATACACCTTGTCGGCGCCGCCGTCCAGCACATAGCCCCAGACCTCCGGCTCGTATTTTTCACGCAGCATGGAGCGCAGGCAGCGGAAAATGACCCAGAGCGCAAGCAGGGGCAATATATATCTTGTGGCCGCAAGAACGTATGTAACCAATGCGTCCAACCAATCCGCCTCCAAATAAAAGATAGATGATATACTATAACATTTTTTGACCCACACTGCAATAAGTAATGCTTCTGACCGGCTGATACTGACATATGCCATAAACATATGTGAGTGTTTGTCTATTGACGGATAATGGGGATAAGATATAATATATGTGAGAAAAATTACGCTTTGTAAGCGTCAAAGATTGAAAGAGGTTAAATTATATGAGCGAAGAATGCACTCATGACTGCTCAAGCTGCTCTGAAAACTGCGGCGAGCGTCAGGAAACAATGGATATGTCCGCAAAGCTCTGCCCCGGCGCCAGCGTAAAAAAAGTCTACGCTGTGGTTTCCGGCAAGGGCGGCGTGGGCAAATCGCTGGTAACAAGCCTGCTGGCTTCCGAGATGCAGCGCCGGGGTCATCAGGCGGCCATACTGGACGCGGACATGACTGGCCCGTCCATTCCCAAGGCCTTCGGTCTTGCCCAGCACGCCACCGGCTCCGACCAGTATCTCTATCCGGTGACTACCAACAGCGGCGTACAGGTCATGTCCATCAACCTTATCCTTGAGCACGACACCGACC
>CAZLIJ010000072.1:0-7255 GCA_964559305.1 uncultured Oscillospiraceae bacterium
GGCTTTTTTTACGTTGTTTTTCAGCTCAACGCCCAGCGGGCCGTAGTCCCAGGTGTTGGCAAGACCGCCGTATATCTCGCTGCCGGCGAAGATATAGCCGCGGTTTTTGCACAGAGCCACGACGCGATCCATGGTTTTCTCTTGATTCTTCATTCAATTTCCTTTCCCGCGGCTGGCTGCCGCAGAGAGTATATTTCGCCGAAACTCAACATTTCGACAGTATACTAATATAACATATTACCGACCCGGTGGCAACACAGTGATAAAACATAGACAATGCTTTCTGCAACTATTTTGACATATTTAGCTGTGGAATATTTTTTATGGCTATGATACAATAAGAAAACAAAATTGGAGATGATCGTTACGGATACTGTTAAACTGCAAAAATACGCCGAGCTGATCGTGCGCATGGGCGTGAACATCAGACCCGGTCAGGAATGTGTTATCACAGCCGAGCTTGACCAGCCGGAATTTATTGACCTGCTGGTTGAGGAGTGCTATAAGGCCGGCGCGGCCAAGGTGACGGTGGACTGGGGCCGGCAGAAGCTTACAAAGCTTGCCGTGCAGTACCAGAGCAGCGAAACGCTGGGCGCCGTTTTAGACTGGGAAAAGGCAAAGCTTGAATACCGGCGGGACACTCTGCCCGCCATGATCTATATCGAATCCGCCGACCCGGACGGGCTAAACGGCATGGATCAGGAAAAGTGGGCCCTGGCCCAGCAGTCCCGGTGGAAAACCATAAAGCCCATACGCGACCAGATGGAAAACCGCTATCAGTGGTGCATCGCCGCCGCGCCGGGCAGAGCCTGGGCGGAAAAAGTCTTTCCCGGCATCCCCGCGGACGAGGCCATGGAAAAGCTTTGGGACGCCATACTATATACCTCACGGGCCGAAGGCGACCCTATGAAAAACTGGAGGGAGCACAACGCCGATCTTGAAAAGCGCTGCCAGTATCTCAACAGCCTCAATTTGAGAAAGCTCCATTACAGCGCCTCAAACGGCACCGATCTAACCGTGGGGCTGATGCCGGAGAGCGTATTTCACGGCGGGGCGGACTCCGTCCGCGGCGGCAGCGACAAATTTGACGCCAACATCCCCTCCGAGGAGGTCTACACCAGCCCCAAAGCCGGCGAAGCCGAGGGCATAGTGTACTCCACACGCCCCCTTTCCTACCGGGGCGTGATGATAGAGGATTTCAGCGTCCGGTTTGAAAATGGCCGGGCGGCGGAAGTCCATGCCAAAAAGAACGAGGAAGCGCTGAAGACCATGGTGAAGATGGACGAGGGCGCGTCCATGCTGGGCGAGTGCGCCCTTGTGCCCTACGACAGCCCCATCAGAAATTCCGGCATACTTTTCTACAACACCCTTTTTGATGAGAACGCCGCCTGTCATCTGGCGCTGGGCATGGGCTTTGCCGACTGCGTGCGGGATTACGAAAACTACACGCTGGAGCAGTGCCGCGCCATGGGCGTCAACGACTCCATGATACATGAGGACTTTATGATAGGCTCCGCGGATCTTGATATCACCGGCACCACCGCCGACGGCAGGGAAGTACCCATATTCAAAAACGGCGGCTGGGCATTCTGACAGTTTAAGGACAGGGCGAGGGATATGAACGAAACCGGTGAAAAAACCAGAGAGAAGCCGAAAATAAAAGAACCGGCCAAAGCGCCAAAGACCAAATACTATGTGGAGCGAACCGACCTTTTTGTGAAGTTCGCCGTGGGGCTGCTGGCTTTGTCGGTGCTGTTCAGACTCATCGGCTACTGGGGCTTCTGGAAGAGCGCGGGTATTGACGACGCTTTTACCCAGGTGTATCTGCCCATACTGTGCTGCGCGCTGTTTTCCGTGCTGCTGGAGCTTTTGGGCAAGGCGGCGCTTTGGACCACGTCCATCCCGGCCTTTTTCACGGCGGTGTTTCTGATTCTGGAGACTTTTTCCGTGACGCCCTGGTGGGTCAAGGTGCTCAGCATACTGCTGTATGTGGTGGCGGCCTGCGTATATACGGTCACGGTTTTCGGCAAGATAGGCTCCAAGTGGCCGCTGGTGGTCACGATCGGCACGCCCCTTGTATATCATCTGGCAGTGCAGGACAGAACCACTCTTTTGAACGCCTCCACCCCGGCTACGCTGGTGGAGTGGATGCCGGAGCTTTCGGCCATGAGCTTTCTCATCGCGCTGCTGTTTGTGGCGCTGGATATGGAAAAGGTTCTCCCTCCGCTGCCGGAGGGCGCTCCGCCCAGAATACGGGGACTGGGGTATGTGCCCCCGGAGCTGGACTTTCACATGGCAAAAAAGCCCGAAGCCCCGGCGAAAGCAGAGGAACAGCCCGCTGAGGCTCTGCCGGAGGACAAAACCCCAAAAGCCCCGGCGGACACCGGGGAGAACGATACACTACACCCCTGAGATCGAAATGTGAGGTGCAATATGACCAACGACGGCAAAAGTGCAAATAACAAACGGACCATGTATATAGTTCTGGCCGCGGTGGCGGTGGTGGCCATAATCGGAGTGGTGTTCGCGCTGATGCACCTTTCCGACAGCAAAAAATATCAGAGCTATTTTGACGACGGCAAGCAGTACTACCAGTCCGGCGACTATGCCAGCGCCATAACGTATCTGGAAAAAGCCGTGAAGCTGAAAGCCACGGACGAGAGCGTTCTTATGCTGGCGGACTGCTATGTCAAAGAAGACCAGCTGGACAAGGCCATTGCGCTTCTGGAAAAACACAGCGGCAGCGCGGCGGTAAAAAAGCGGCTGGAGGAGCTGAAAAACAGCGTCGAGGGCGACGGCAAGATAGAGATAAACGGAGAGCTTTACGATTCCGAGCTTACCAGTTTGGGGCTTTCCGGCAAGGGGCTGTCCAGCGCCGATCTGGCGGATATGGCCAAATTCACGGCGCTGCAAAGCGCGTCGCTTTCCAAAAACAAGATAACTGACCTTGATATGCTCTCCGGCCTTGTCACGCTGGAGGTGCTGGATCTCTCGGAAAACAGCGTCGCGGATATTTCGGCCCTTTCAGGCCTGAAAAACCTGCGCACCCTGTATCTGGACGGCAACAAGATCGAGGACTTTTCACCGCTGTATAAGCTTTCAAAGCTCACCACTCTAAGCATAAAGAATATCGACATCACAGAAAGCAAGCTCAAGGAGCTGCAGGACGCGCTGCCCAATTGCCGCGTCCACTCGGAAAAGGCCAGCGTTGACGTGGTGGACATCACCCTTGGCGGCATGACCTTCAAATCCGACGTCACCAATCTTGACCTGAGCGGAAAGGGCATTTCCGATATTTCCGAGCTGTCCAAGTGCGAAAACCTGACAAAGCTTGATCTGCGGGGCAACAGGATCACCGACCTCACCCCGCTGATGGATCTGCCAGAGCTCCAGTGGCTGTGCCTGAAGGGCAACAGGATAGCCGATCTGCGGCCTTTGATGGGTCTTACAAGGCTTACCTATCTGGACGTTCAGAATAACAGGATAAGCTCTATCTCCTCCATCGGCGCCCTGAGCGACCTGAACAACCTCTATCTGGGCGGCAACAGTATTTCCGGCTTCTCGCCCTTGTTCGAGTTTACCGCGCTGAGAGAGCTGGGCCTTGAAAATACCGGGCTTAAGGATTCGGATCTTGGCTATCTCAAGGGGCTTTCCAACCTCATAAAGCTCTATATCGACAACAACCCGGGCCTGAGCGCCGGGGGCGTAAGCTCTTTGCAGGCCTCGCTTAAAAACTGCAAGATATCCCATTCCGAGCTTTCCAGCGACATCACGCTGGGCACCACAAAATTCCCCGCGGATTCCGCCACGGTCAACGCCTCCGGGCTGGGCATATCCGACATCACCCCGGTGACGGGCTTCACAAAGTGCCACACTCTGCTGCTGGCCAACAACAAGATCAGCTCTGCCGCGGCTTTGAAGAGCATGACATGGGTAACAAGCCTTGACCTTTCCGGCAACAAGCTTGCGGACATAAGCCCCATCGGGGGAATGACCGGACTGCAGAGCCTTAATCTTATGAATAACCCCATTACGGACATAAGCCCCCTGCTGTCCATGACCTGGCTCAGGGAGCTGTACATAAGCGCCGCGGGGCTTTCGGAGGATCAGATAAACTCGCTTTACACCACCCTTTCCGGGTGCAGCATAACCGTGGACGGGAATACCCAGTGACTTCGGCGGCCTGCCGAAACGTCCGGCGGGGAAAATTTCTTGAATTTAACAGTTTGTACTTCAAATTTCCATTCCCGTATGGTACAATAATAGCAACGCAGGGAGATGTATTATCACCCCGCGGGAGTACGAAAGGAGCTGACACTTATGAAGTTCACTTTTGCCGAGAAAAGAATGAATTCATCCGAAGATCTGAGAGCCTACGCCACCAAAAAAATCAGTAAACTGGATCGGCTTTTCAGAAGCGAGGGCGAGGCCTTTGTGACGTTCAGCGTTGAGCGGGGACGGTTTTTGGCCGAGATCACCATTAAGAACAACGGCATGTTCTACCGGGCCAGCGAGCTTACAAACGACATGTATGCCTCCGTGGATTCCGGCGTGGCCGCCATCGAACGCCAGATCCGCAAGAACAAGACCAGACTTTCCAAGAAACTGAGAGAGGATGCTCTGGAGCGTGAGGCCGTGCCTGATTATATGTCCGGTGAGGACGACGACGAGGAAGACGAATTCAAGATAGTGCGCAGCAAGCGCTTCCCCATAAAGCCCATGTCCCCACAGGAGGCCATTTTACAGATGAATCTTCTGGGCCACGAATTCTTCGTTTACAGGGACGACGAAGCCGACGACGCCATATCTGTGGTCTACCGCAGAAAAGACGGCGGCTACGGCCTTATCGTGGACGACAGCGCCAAATAGATTCAAAAAAACCATTTCAAGCCCCGCCATTGCGGCGGGGCTTTTTTGTAAGTATTATGACAGGCGTTTTTAACGGTTGGGAGGATTGCCATGCGCTGGATGGAAATAACGGCTCAAACACCGGAGGAAGAAACGGACGAGCGCTGCCGGGCTCTGGAGGAGCTGGGCTGCGGCGGGGTGATTATAGAAAGCGAGCGGGATTTCAAAGACTTCATCAGCAGCAACCGGCAGTTCTGGGGTGTGGTGGACGAGGAGCTGGAGAAAAAATATGCCGGAGCGTCCAGACTCAAGTTCTATCTTGCCGACGATGAGGCTGGCCGTGCAGCCCTTGGGAAAATAAGAGCCCGGCTGGGCACAGAGCTGTCCGTGACGTACATGGAGGACAGTGACTGGGAAAATAACTGGCGGCAGAACTATCAGCCCGTGGATATAGGCGAAAAGCTGGTGGTGGTGCCGGACTGGGATGAAGCTCCGGCCAATGGCCGCATTCCGCTGCGCCTTACTCCCGGCGTGGCCTTCGGCACCGGCAGCCATCCCACCACCGCGCTGGCTCTGGCCGCGGCGGAAAGCTGCATCACCGGCGGGGAGCGGGTGCTGGATCTGGGCTGCGGCAGCGGCATACTGGGCATCGGCGCAATACTTCTTGGCGCAAAGAGCTGCACCGGCTGCGACATCGACCCCCTGTCGCCGGAAGCGGCGGCGGGAAACGCGAAGCTCAACGGCATTGAAGGCGACGTATTTCGGGTGCTGGCCGGCGACATACTTGCGGACGCCGGACTGCGCAAAGCCCTTGGCGGGAGCTACGACATGGTTCTTGCAAACATAGTGGCTGACGTTATTATCCCCCTTTCCGGGCTTGTGCCGCCGTTTTTGAAGCCAAGGGGCATATATATCGTTTCCGGCATAATCGAGGGCCGGGAGGAGGAGACCGCCGCCGCCCTGAAAAAAAGCGGTTTTGAGATCATTAATCATACACAGCGGGAGGAGTGGCACTGCTTCGCGTGTGCTTTAAGCCCCTGAAAAGACCGGCAAAATGAGGCCGGACATTAAAAATACGGGCCGCAAAACTTTCGTTTTGCGGCCCGTATTTTTTGTAAGCTCAGTAGATATCCGAGGACTCCACCAGCTTGACCTTGAAGTCCATGGTCTTGCCGTCCCGCCATACGGTGAGGGTCATTGTGTCGCCCACCTTACAGGCGTCCTTGATGTCGTTTACCTGGGAGGTGGTGGTAACGGCCGTGCCGTTGACGGCGGTGAGTATGTCGCCTTTTTTCACGCCCTGTTTGGCGGCGTCGGAGCCGGTGACCACCGAGGAGATATAAAGGCCGTCGGGAATGTCGTAATGCTCCGAAACGGCGTCGGTGACGGCGCCCACGGTGATGCCGATGCTGGGTCTGCCGGTGACTTCACCGCCGGAGATGAGCTGATCGGACACGGTTTTTATGGATGAGGTGGGGATGGCGAAGCCTATGCCCTCAATGCTTGAATAGGAGGACATCATTTTCATGTTGGTGATGCCCACCACCCGGCCATACATATCTATAAGCGGGCCGCCGGAGTTGCCTTCGTTTATGGCGGCGTTGGTCTGGATGAGGGTCATGACGTGGCCGTTATAGTTGATGCCTCTGTTGATGGCGGAAACTATGCCGTTTGTCATGGTGCCGGCAAGGTTGATGCCCAGCGGGTTGCCGATGGCCACCACGCTGTCGCCCACCTTAAGCTGGTCGCTGTCGGCAAACTCCGCCGGCGTAAGGCCCGCGGCCTCTATCTTCAGCACGGTGATGTCGCTCTGACCGTCGGCGCCCACCAGCTTGGCGGTGTACTCTTTGCCGTTTGAAAGCGTCACCTTGGCGGAGTCGCAGCCGTCAATAATATGGGTGTTGGTGACGATAAGCCCATCGGCGCTCATAACTATGCCGGTGCCCATATAAGTGCCGCTGTCGCTGGCGCCGGTGGCGGTGACTGTCACCACGGCGGGCAGGCATTTTTCGTATATCTGCTGCAGGGTCAGTTCACCGGCGGCGCCGGTCTGCAGCGCCATTTCAAAGCTGCCGGAATAATCGGACTGGGGCAATTCGATGTCGGCCTTGGTAATGGAGGAGTTTTCGTAATAATCCTGAAAATAATCCTGCCAGTCGTCGGGCAGACTGCCGGTATCGGCGCTGCTTTGAGAGGAGGCCTTGTTTTTATCGAAGCCGAAGAAGATGAGTGTGAATATGGCGGCTATTACAAGCAGCGCGCATATGCAGATCATGACCACCTTCATGGCGGAGTGCTTTTTTCGCGGATTGGGGCCGGCGGCGGGAGCTGTGGCGGCGTACCAGTCTGATTTGCGGTCGTAGTCGTTTTCGTTCATTGTTTCCCCTTAATCAGATGTTTTTTTCTG
>CAZLIJ010000073.1:0-3285 GCA_964559305.1 uncultured Oscillospiraceae bacterium
GAATACTTGTCCTTCTCCTGAAGATGACTGTCAACATAAAGGCCGCTTGTCACAGGCTCGCTGGTCTGCCCGTTTTTGTAGTTATCAACCTTGACCCCGTCACCATCAACAAAGGTCTCAATGGAATCCGGCTTGACCCATACGAAGCCCGATGAGGACGAGTTGGTACCGAGAAAATCATCAGTCACCATGCGGCGCTGTGAATAGGACGAAACATCCGGCGCCGTGTAGCCCAGCGTGTCTCCCAGCGCCGCATACCCGTAATATGCCCCCAGACTTGTCCAGTGGTGATCGGTGCGGTAATAGATGTCCTTGTCGGAATTGGAAGACAGCATTGAATAAATGTCCGCGCATTTTATCTTTTCGCCGATATTATTATAGCAGTATTCAATGTATTCTTTCTGACTGGCACCCGGCGCGTTTGCAGGCAGTTTTCCGTTCCATATGTCGGCTGCTCCCGGAATAAGGCCGAAGCACACCGGCACATCGGCTTTTTCCGAAAAAGCGCTGATAGCCATGAGCTTTCTGTCTGTCTGGGAATAGTCCGGCTGCGCAAAACGCTTTATCAGAGTATCGCGGCCGCAGTAATATACCTTGTTATTCTCTTTTTTGCCCTCGGCCAGCTCGGTTCCGGCCTTCATCGGTATCCAGAAATCCCTGAACGCGAATTGATCGGAGGTGTATTTTTCAAAGTCGGCGGTAAATTTTCCGCTGAACAGGCTTTGAAAAGTAAACTTGGGCGCCTGCTGTAAATACTTGTTTTCCTGCTGCGAAAATGCGCGGTCGGGCAGAACAAGATTCAGCACAAAAAACGCTCCGATAAAGGCCAGAAATATAATTACTTGTAAAAAACCGGATTTTTTGCTCATGAACGGCTCCTAAAATCTGAAGTAGAGGAATGGGTTATAGGTGGAATCCACAAGATACGCGGTGGACAAAACCAGTATGGCGACAATGCCGACGGGACAGATGATATTCTGCGCCTTTTCCGGAATACGCTGCCAGAGCTTTTTCAAAATGTCGGTGGAGCAGATAATGGCCACTATCAGAATAACGGCAAAGCTCGCCAGATAATACAGGTCGCCGGAGGCGTACAGCCCGGCGGAGCCTCCGCCGAACATTGCTTTAATATAAGTCCACACCTGAGACATGGAGTCAAGCTGGAATATGACCCAGCCGCAAATTACGACCAGCATGGTGTAGATATGCCTGAAAAAGCCCGGAATATGGTCCAGCGCTTTCAAAAGGAAGGTTTTTTCCAGCAGCAGGAAAAAGGCGTAATACAGGCCCCAAACGAGGAAGGTCCAGTTGGCGCCGTGCCACATACCCGTGAGCGCCCACACAACAAGTATGTTGAAAAGCTGTCTTGCCAGTCCGCTTCGGTTTCCGCCCAACGGGATATATACATAGTCCCTGAACCATGTGCCAAGACTTATATGCCAGCGCCGCCAGAATTCCGTTATGCTTTTTGAGATGTAGGGGTAGTTAAAGTTTTCAAGAAACTCAAAGCCTATCATACGCCCCAGGCCGATCGCCATGTCGGAGTAGCCGGAGAAATCAAAATAGAGCTGCAAAGTAAAGGCAATTATGCCCATCCAGGAGCCCAGCACAGTAAGTCCGGAAGCTCCCGAGGCACTGTATATATCCCAAAGCGCGCCGATATTGTTTGCGATAAGTACTTTTTTGCCCAGACCCAGAACAAAGCGGCGGACGCCGGAGGCGAATTTATCAACGGAGTGTTCCCGCTGAACCAGCTGATCCGCCACATCCTTGTAGCGCACTATGGGGCCCGCAATAAGCTGTGGGAACAGTGAAATATAGGTTCCGAAGGCAATGGGATTTTTCTGTGCTTCCGCATTGCCCCGATAAACGTCTATGGGATAGCTCATTGCCTGGAAGGTATAAAAGCTGATGCCTATCGGCAGCGTCAGCCCCAGAGTGGGGACGGTTACGCCGGGAATCTGACTTATGGTAGTGGCAATAAGGTCATAGTACTTGAAGAATACCAGCATGGCCAGATTGATGACCACGTTGATAATAAGAACAGCCTTGGCTTTGCCTGCGGCAGACTCCCGGTATTTTCCCACCAGCAGGCCGTTGACATAGTTCACCGCGATGGAGAACAGCATCAGCAGGATATATACCGGCTCGCCCCAGCCGTAAAACACAAGGTTAACTATAAAAAGCCATATATTGCGCCATTTTGCCGGCACGATATAGTACACCGCCAGAACTATCGGCAGGTATATGAAAAGAAAAACTATGCTGGAAAATACCATGTCACTTCTCCTGATGAGCCGGGCAGGGCAGGGGGGCGGAAGCGTCGTCCTCAGGCTTGAAATTGCTGAGGGGATTGGCGTCCGCGGCTATGCGCAGCTCAGTATTATCAATATGAGTGTAAATCTGCGTGGTGTTCAGGTTTTCGTGCCCTAAAAGCTCCTGCAAAGTGCGCACATCCACGCCGTTTTGGAGCATAAGCGTGGCCGCCGTGTGCCTGAGCTTGTGGGCGGAGTACTTGTCCGCGTCAAGACCCGCGTGGGCAAGAGATTTTTTCACCATTGCGTGGACTGTTCCCCGGGACATACGTTCCCTGCGGTTGGATAAAAAGAGGGCGTTTCTGTCTATTGCGGCGATATTTTTGCGCACGGCCAGATAATCGTTCAGCGCGGAGGCCACAGCGTCGTTGATAAACACCGTGCGCTCCTTGCCGCCCTTGCCGAACACCCGTATATGATCGGCCCGTATGTCCTGCAAATCAAGACCCACGATCTCAGAAATACGCAGGCCGCAGTTGAGGAAAATGCACAGTATGCAGTAATCGCGCTCCTTGTTTTTGCCGTCAACAGAGGAGAGGAGCTGCTGAGCTTCCGGCAGGGTCAGGTATCGGGGCAGCGTCTTGGGGATCTTTGGGGAATCAATATCCTGAAGGGGATTTGATTCGATGAGCTTTGCCTTTTGGTTAAGGTATTTGTAGAAGCTGCGAACAGTGGATATCTTACGAGCCCGGCTGGAGGCTTTAAGTCCGTATTCCGGGGTGCGGCTGCGCTCGTTCAAGATCTTATCTCTGGCCAGAAAAGAAAGATAATCGTAAAACTCAGTCAAGGTAACGCTTTTAACAAAGTCAAGGTCGATATCCTTTATCGAAATATCGTCCAGCTCGGTGGATCTGGGTAAAATGCCGCGTTCAATCTTCAAAAACCTGAAGAAGTTGCGCAGGTCGAGATAGTATTCATCAACCGTGGCTCTGGAGTGAGCTTTTATAGTCTCGTGGTAAGTCAGGAATCC
>CAZLIJ010000073.1:3295-7224 GCA_964559305.1 uncultured Oscillospiraceae bacterium
TATCCGGCGCTTCGTCACGGTAATCCAAATACATCACCTCAATCCAGTTGCATTATACAGGGAAGTGCTCTCAATGTCCATATTCAAGTGCGTATAAAATTAAACAAAATAAAAGTTTTGTTTAATTTAGGGGAGGGCTAAAACGAGTTTTAGCAGGTAATTCGGCTATCTCTGCCGGTATGGGTTTTGCTGCCGGCTTTTCTCCTTTAACTGTGCTCAGCCTTTCATTGCTTTTTAGTCAGTGGTATCGCGCTGCCTATATCAAAGAGCTTTTCCTCAGTCAGATACTTGGGTATGACGTTTCTTTCCGCAATAAAGTTCTCGATTCTTTGCTTTTCTTTTTCATCAGATATTCTGCCGGTAAACGCCAGCTCACATTTGCTCAGCTTGAATGTGGCTCCGCCTATGAAACCGCAGTTGTAGCCATCCAGACTGACAAGATCGGTTTTTACCATCAGCACATCCATACCCGCACCGGCTGCCGCTTTTCCGACGCCCTCGTCGGCGGTTATTATAGATTGACCATCTACCACGCATACCGAGCAGCGCGAGTAACCCTGCCGGCTTGGTATTTTAATCAAACCGTCAATTGTTAAAAAATTATCTATATCATCATACACCGTGTCGGGATTATAAATAACATATTTCCCCGCCATACAGACATTAAGACCGCAGTCATGGGGATATTTCAAGCCTTGTCTGGTATTGGAAACTATGACATCAAAGCCGGCTTCCATCATTTCATGGGCAAAGCCCGTGTCTTTAAGATAGTCTGCCAGTACTACTTTTCTGCCGCCCACATGCAGCATGGACATATCGGCGTGGCCGGACATACGGTCGTCTACATTTGGATTATTCGGTATAAATATTGGCGAAATGCCATGATTTATCAGAGTTTTTTCCAATAAACCGGCATATTTTTGGCCTATTATCAGTTTATCGACATTTCCCGACGGCAGATTTGGAGCTTCGATAAATTTCATATCAGCACAGCGTTCAGCGCGTCGCGGATATTTTTAGCCGGCAGCAATTCAAGTCCCTGGGGCTTATGGACCTCGCCCTTGATGTGCGCCGGTATCAGGCAGCGTTTAAAGCCCAGTCTGGCGATTTCGGAAAGACGCTGATTTGCGGCGCTGACGCTGCGTATTTCCCCGGAAAGGCCCACCTCGCCAAGAGCCGCAAGGTCGGCGCCAAGGGGCTTGTCCTTGAAGCTGGAGGCAATGGCAAGAATTATCGCAAGATCCGCTGCGGGCTCGTCCAGAAAAAGGCCGCCGATAACATTAATATACGCGTCGCAGCCGGAAACCGGCAGGCCGCCCCGCTTTTCCAGCACCGCCAGCAGCATTGCCGCCCGGTTATAATCCACACCGTTTGACCTGCGGCTGGCGGAATTATAGCCCGACGGTGTTATAAGCGCCTGAACCTCCGCAAGAATGGGCCGTGTGCCTTCTACCACGCAGGCCACGCAGGTGCCGGGCGAGTCCTCCGGACGGCCTGAAAGCAGCACCTCCGACGGATTGTCAACACAGCGAAGGCCGCTGTTTTCCATTTCAAATACGCCTATCTCGTTTGTGGAGCCAAAGCGGTTTTTGGCAGCTCTCAAAATACGGAACGAGGTATTGCGCTCACCTTCAAAATACAGCACACAGTCCACCATATGCTCCAGCACCTTCGGGCCGGCAATGCTGCCTTCTTTGTTGATATGACCCACCACAAAGGTGGTGAAGCCCTCCTCCTTGGTGCGGCGCATTATCGCCATGGTGCACTCCCTTACCTGGGAAATGCTGCCCGGAGTGGACGCCACGTCGGCGGCGTACACGGTCTGGATGGAATCTATGATAACTATGTCCGGGTGCAGCTCGTCAATGCTTTTGATGATTTCGGAAACATCAGTTTCTGCAAGTACATATATCTCACCGCCGGATACGCCCAGACGCTGAGCGCGCATTTTCAGCTGACGCTCGCTTTCCTCACCTGTGACATACAGGATTTTTTCCCGGCTGCCCACTTCGCCGCACAGCTGCAGCAGTATGGTGGATTTGCCTATGCCCGGCGCGCCGCCCACCAGTACCAGCGAGCCCCGTACCGCGCCGCCTCCCAGAACCCCGTCCAGCTCGGCTATGCCGGTGGAAAAGCGGCTCTCATCCTCCGCGTCCAGCGTGCTGAGAAGCTTGGGGGATTTGCTGACGGTTGCCGACGAAGCCGACGCTCCCCTGACCTTCGGCTTGGCGTCGACCTGGATTTCCTTCAAGGTGTTCCACGCGCCGCAGGCCGGACACTTTCCCGCCCAGTTTGGCGTTTCGTTGCCGCACTCGGTGCAGCAGAACACTGTCTTTTGTTTCATGGTATATCCTCCGTCAGGTCTGAGCGTAGTTTATCGAAAAAGTAATATATGCAGCAGTAAGGGCGCAGGCTATCTTGAGCTGATACTCCGGCGACGAAAGCTTTTGAACCTCGCCGGGATTGGACATGAATCCGCATTCGGCAAGTATCGCCGGACAGCTGACCGATGCCGTCAGCAGCAGCTTTGATGGCGCCGGCGTGGCCACACGGCGATTGTCGGGATCGGCGAAGGACACAAGGCAGTCCTGAGCCGAAAGCCCCAGCTCGCGGCTGCCGTCGCCGGAGGCGTACAGTACCTGAGCGCCGGTGGGCGCCGGGGTGGGAAATTTGTTCTGATGTACGCTTATAAGGACGCAGCCGGGAGTTGTGTTGGCAATATCCGCCCGACGCAGCAGATCGGCCCGCTCGCTGTATTCTTTTACGGAAACCCGGCTTTCCTCGCTGTCCCGGGTCATAACGGTCTTCACGCCGTAAAGCTCCGCCACAGCCTTCATTTTTAAGCTGATCGCCAGATTTATGCCGCTCTCTTTTGTGCCGTCGCCCGCTATGGCGCCCCCGTCAATGCCGCCGTGCCCGGGGTCGATGACCAGCACCGCCGGCGGCGCTGTGCTGACTGCTTTCGCGTCGCCGCGTTTTAGATACAGCAGCACGCAGATTATCGCAGCAATTACAAGCAATGCCGCTATAATGATTTTTTTGAGCCTTACAGTAAAAAACATCACAATCACCCCACTTAATCAATATGAGCGGGTGATCGGGATTATTATATTCTAATGAGGCCGGTCAGTCAATAAAGACGCCGGCCGGAACAATGTCCGGCCGGCTGAATTTAATAATAATTAAGCAAGAAATTTTTCCAGTCTGTCAAGTCCCTCCCGGATGTTATCCATGGAGGTGGCGTAAGACCAGCGGATAAAGTTCGGAATGCCGAAGCCCGTGCATGGCACCACCGCCACCAGACCCTTATCAAGGAACGCCATGGCAAAATCGTCGGCAGAATTGATAACCGTGCCGCCCAGGGTGCGTCCGATAAGCTTTTCGATGTTCATCATTATATAGAACGCGCCTTCCGGCTTGATGCAGCTCACGCCGGGAATACTGTTTATGCGCTCATACATATAGCTGCGGCGCTCCTCAAAGGCGAGGCGCATGGTTTCTATCCCCTCCTGTGGCCCGTTCAGGCCCTCCGCGGCGGCCCACTGGCTGATGGTGCACGGCGCGCCGGTGGAGTGGCTGAGATAGTTGGCCATTACCTTTGCAATATGGGCGTCCGCTGCGGCATAGCCTATCCGCCAGCCGGTCATGGCATAGGATTTTGACACGCCGTTTATTAGTATGGTGTGAGCCTTTGCTTCCTCGCCCAGCGCGGCAAAGCTGACAAACTCCAGCCCGTCGTATACAAGCTTATAATATATCTCATCGCTGATAACATATATATCGTGGGCAATACACACTCTGGCTATTCTCTCCAGCTCCGGCCTTGTATAAAGAGCGCCGGAAGGGTTGCAGGGATTGTTGAGAATAATACATTTGGTCTTGTCCGTAATGGCCTTTTCAAGCTGCTCCGGGCGGATCTTGAAGCCCTG
>CAZLIJ010000074.1:0-7170 GCA_964559305.1 uncultured Oscillospiraceae bacterium
CTCCTGGGCGCTTATTTGAAGCGTGGGCAGCAGCATATCGGTGGTATATTCATCCCCGCTGTATGTATCATCCAGCAGCGCCCGCAGCTCTACTGTGCGGAAGCCGGGCCGGGACATGGGATTATATACGTCTGTATCAAGTTCGTCAGCCAGCAGCACAGGGTAACTGTCCGCTATAATGCCGCCGTTCCAGCATTCGTGGCTTTTTGTATCAAACCCGTCCAGCCCGTAGCCGGCGGGTATGCTGTCGCCGATGGCGGTGTAAACGCCGTATTTCTTTTCCGAGGCCGCAAATCCGTTTATGGCCAGCAGTCCGGCTGTCAACACTATCGCAAGGCAGAGCGAAAGCAGGCGTGTCGATCTTTTCTTCATTTCAGAATCCTCCGTCTAATCAGTTACAGGCTCTATGGATATGATTCTCCCTGTTATTTTGTTAACGGCTGTGACGGCGTGTTTATTTCACAATATTATAAAAAATATCAGGCGGGCCGCAAAATTTTCTTTTGCGTCCCGCCCTTTTTTACTCAGTAAACTTTCATTGAAAGCACAGCGCCGTCTCTCGGGTTTACATATACCTTGTAGTCCAGCTCGCCCACCTCAAACTTCACCCGGTAGACCTTGACGCCGTTTTGCGTCACCAGATCCACATTTGCGTCCTTCACCGCGGCGGGATCAACTCCGGCGGCGTTTTCTGCAATCACAAGGGCTCTGTCGGAGCCGATCACGCCGCTCGCCGCAGCGCCCGCGGTGATATTCGTGTCGCTGGCCGGCTCAGTCGTGGGCGTAGTATCGGCGGGTTTTTAGACCGGGGCGGAGGCCGCCGGCTCGCTTACCGCCGGCGCTGTTGTCTGCGTCTTGCCGCCGCTTTGGGTGCTCTGGGCAGACGATTGGGCTACCTCATTTGTCAGCACCTTGCCTGTGGCGGCGTCTAAAACGCAGACGTGCTGCCTGCTGCCGCTCTGTACCGTGACCACATAAATAAGTCCCGTGCTCCACGCGCTCATCCTTGCTGCCGCGTCACCGGCGTCTATGCCGCTATATGCCCAGAACGCCTGGGCTTTTTTAATTGCGTCGGCCTTCGTTATATAGTTCGCGCCGCTGACCGTGCCGGTCTGGGCAACGCTGTCTTTGGCATACTCGTCTACCAGCAGATCCAGCGCGCTGATATTGAGCTTTGCAAGATTTGCCGCGTTATACTCCGGCATTTTCTGGGCAAGAGCATGGATAAGCGCCGCCTTGCCGCAGGATATGGAATAGCGCCCGGCGTCGTCTGTTTCTTTGTCCGAAACGGTAAAGTGCTGGCTGATAACAGAGGGCTTCACGCCCTTTTCCGACACAGTATCGTTGACGGCCTGCGCGGCGGCGGCGGCGAATTTCTCCGCCCGGGCCTGATTTTTGCCCATGGCGGACACCAGAACGGAGTTAGAGTTTTCATTGATGTAGTTTGCTTTTACCAGAGCAGCGGCGATTTTTCCCACAGAGTCGCTTATGGTCTGGCCGTCTATGCTGAAAGAGCCAACTATGGGGTCGGCGTCGCTGTTTATGGGGGTGCAGTCCAGCACCCGCCCGTACATATTAAGCGTAAGCTCAATGCTGGGATTCACGTCTATCTGAATGTAATCCGTGGGCGTTTTTACCGAGACATAGCCGAAGGACGCGCCGATGAGCACCACAAGCACGGCGGCGGCCGCGAGAAAGCGGGGTTTTTTCCGCGGTATTTTCACTATGGGAGCGGGCGCTTGAGCCGGCGCTGGCTCGGGCCCGGCGTCGTTCCAAACCTCCGCTTCGCATCGGGCCAGTATGGCGTCAAGATCGTCGGGAACCGCAATATCGAATTCGTTTTTTATGGCTTTTTCAATATCTTTTTCATTCATATGACCCACCTCCCAACGTCTTTTTCATTTTTGCCAGCGCCCGATTGTATTTTGTCAGCACTGTGGCCAGCGGCAGCCCGGTCAGCTCCCCGATCTCACGGTGCTTAAGCCCGGCCACGGCGTGCAGCGACACTATCTGCCGCTCCTCATCCGAAAGACAGCTCATTGCCGTCTTTATAAGTATTCTTCTGTCCGCAGCCGAGTATTGATCGTTCTGGGACGATATATCCTCGAATTCCTCAAGGGAAACGTTTTTGTTTTCGCTCCTGCCCAGTCTGGACAGCGCGAGATTTTTTGTGATGGTAAGTATCCACGCCGTGGGCTTGCCCTGACTTCGGTAGCCGCCGGAATTCTGCGCGATGCTTACATAAGTGTCCTGCATGACATCCTCCGCCCGTGGGAATCCTTCAGTACTGAAAGAGCGAAGGCATACACGGATGAGGCGGTCCTGCGGTAAAGCTCCGCCAGCGCCTCCCTGTCTCTTTCCGCCACGCGGGCAATAAGTCCATCCAGAAATTCTGCTTCTGCTTCGTCGGCCTTATTTGTTTCGGTTTGAGAGCGGTCTGTTATGTGAACCATCCCCTGTTCATTAAACTGCTGTGCTTACGGTTTTATTTCAAAAATTTTTCAGCAAAGTCGTCATTTTTTTGTAACCGCCCGTTTTTGACGGCGGAGCCGTATATCTATGCACAAAAAACTCGATATGTAACGAATGATACATCAATTTTGTCTTATTATCAACAGTTTTGAGCACTCCGGCAGGATTTTTTCCTTTTCTTCCGGCCTGTATGAAATATTTTTTTGCGAGATCGTGAAATAAAAATTTTTCTCCGAAAGTTATAAGAATGAAAGACCGATGCGCCCGTGGAAGGCGCAGAGTATTCTGCGGGGCCGTATGTGCGGCAAACAAAAAAATGAAATCCGGAGGAAAATTCAATGAACAGCTCATCTGAAAGAAAGCCTTCTGTGGAGCGGCCCTGGCTGAAATACTACTCTCAGGACGCCATAGACGCCGCCGTGCCGGTATGCTCGCTGTATGATTACATATATAACAACAACCGGGATTATCTGGACGGCGTAGCCATCAACTATTTCGGCAGGGAGATCAGCTTCCGCCAGTTTTTCGCCAATGTTCAGAAGACCGCTCAGGCCTACGCGGCTCTGGGCGTAAAAAAAGACGACGTGGTTATTTTGTGCGCTGTCACCACGCCGGAGATCGTTTATACGTTTTACGCCCTTGATCTTCTGGGCGCTATCCCCAACATGGTCGATCCCCGATACAGCGTGGACGGCATAAGGGAATATATTGCCGAAGTGAACTGCAAAGTCGTATACACCATGGACGTGGTCTACGACAAGGTGGGCGAGGCCGTCAAGGGTACGGACGTGGAAAAGGTCGTGGTGGTATCCCCTGCCGATTCCCTGCCCGCCGGCAAGAGGTTCTTTTACGACATTTTGAAATCCGACAAGGTAAAGCTTGCCGATAACTGCGTCAGATGGAAGGATTTTATGGCCGGAGCTGGCTACATAGCTCTACCCTCCATTGAGGATAGACCCCACAAGTGCTGCGCCATCGTCCACACCGGCGGCACCACCGGCACTTCCAAGTGCGTTATGCTCTGCGACGACAACTATAATAATCTGGCTTTTGAGTTCGGCCACTGCAAAATCAAGTTTGAGCGGGGCCAGCGGTTTTTGAATGTAATGCCGCCCTTCATCGCCTACGGCTTCGGCGTGGGCGTCCATCTGCCCTTGGCTTCGGGCGTCACCTGCGTCATCGTGCCTCAGCTCCAGCCCGAGCAGCTGGGCGCGCTGCTGCTGCGCTATAAGCCCGCCCACATGGCCGGCGTGCCCGCCCACTACCAGATACTGATGAAAGATAAAAAGATGAAGGGCAAAGACCTTTCCTACATGATAAACACCTGCGCCGGCGGCGACGGCATATCCGTGCCCTCGGAGCTGGCGGTCAACGACTTTCTGGCCGAGCACGACTGCAAGTATCCCCTGACCAAGGGCTACGGCATGACCGAGGTGGCCTCCGCCGCCTGCGCGTGCATGAGCGAGATAAATAAGCCCGGCAGCGTGGGTGTGCCCATGCTGAAAACCACCGTGGGCATCTTCGACCCCGAGACCGGCGAGGAGCTGGGCTACAACGAGCACGGCGAGATATGTATCTCCACGCCCACCATGATGCTGGGCTATATGGGTCTGCCGGAGGAGACCGCCAAGGTCATCCGCACCCACAGCGACGGCAGAGTGTGGGTCCACACCGGCGATATCGGATATATGGACGATGAGGGCTATGTATTCCTGGACGCCCGCATAAAGCGCGTCATCATCCGCCACGACGGCTTTAAGGTGTTCCCGACCCTTATCGAAAACGTCATCGCCTCCCACCCCGCCGTGGAGCTTTGCGCCGCGGTGGCCATGCCGGACCGCAGCAAGGTTCAGGGCTGTCTGCCCATCGTGAACGTGGTGCTCAAGCCCAACATCCACGAGACCCGGGAGCAGGTCCTTTCTGAGCTTGAAAAGCTTTGCAGCAAGGAGCTGCCGGAATATGTTCAGCCTGCGGCGCTGAAATTCAGGGAGCATATGCCCTACACCCCCATCGGCAAAATAGACTTCCGCACGCTGGAGGACGAGATACGCGCCAATATCAAGACCCTTGTCAGCAAGGAATCCGCCGGTCAGTGCACCATAACGGATATCGACAGCAGCATCAGCGTGTTTAAATCTGCCGCCAAGGCCAGCTGATATAAAGTCAGTAAGATTGATTTACCTATAAAAAACCGTCACGGGAAAAACTCCCGCGACGGTTTTTTATCTCTGCCGGTCACTTTTCGCTGTTGGCAAGTATATACATCATCATGTGATCCAAAATCATGTGGACATCCTCCACTATCTGCATATTGTCCACATTCACATGGACAGTGCAGTCCGCCAGCGACAGCAGCTTTCCGCCGTCATAGCCCACAAGAGCCGCGGTGACACCGCCGTGGTCGGCGGCGTAGCGCAGCGCCCGCACTACGTTTTCGGAATTGCCGGAGCCGGAAATACCCACCACCACGTCGCCGGGGCGCATCTTTGCCTTCAGCGGGATAACAAAAATATCGTCGTAGCCAATGTCGTTTGCAATGGCCGTCATAAGCGGGGTGTTGTCGCTCAGGCACTCAAAATTGTACTTTTTTTCCTGATTAAGGCTTACGCCCTTGCAGAAATCGCACACGAAGTGCGACGCGGTGGCGGCGCTGCCGCCGTTGCCGCAGATAAACACTGTTCGTCCGTCTTTCCGGGCCTTTTCAAGCACGTTCATAAGGTTGTTCACGCTGTCAAGATCAAGGCCGGACAGGACTTCTTCCTCTTTGGCGATATAGGCCTTCATCTGTTCTATATAATTCATTTGCTCTCCCCTCTCTGCGTCTGGTGCAGGCGCTCTTTTACCTGGGCTGCCCCGGCTGTGCCGGTGGTTCCCAGCTGCTGAATGGTTATGGACGACGCGCAGCAGGCCAGTGTTGCGGCTTCCTCCATGTCAAGGCCCAGCACCAGACCCAGAACAAGTCCCGCGCTGGCCGCGTCTCCTGCGCCAACGATGTCCACAGGCCCGCTGACGGGAAAAGCCGGTACGGAGCGCATACCGCCGTGGGCAAACACCATCATCCCCCGGCTGCCCCGGGTGACAACATAGGTGCAGCTCCCATCGGCTTCAAGCCGCCGGGCCTGCCGGCAGATGGCTTCTTCATTCTCCGGATCGCCGTCTCCCCCCTTGAGGGCCATGAACTCATAGTTGTTGCACTTGACTATCATGTTCCGGTACTCCGAGGCAAAAGCCCGGGAGTCCGCGTAGAATATCTTTTTGGGATTCGCCCCAGCCAGTCGGCCAAGCTCGCCCCGCAAAAAGTCGGTGACGGTTCCCATGTTGCGCTGAACAAACTGGTCGAGCACTATGACAGCGTCGGACTGGCTGAGGGCGTCCTCCAGATTTGCAATAAGTTTTTTCTGGGTGTCCATGGACGGCTCACAAAAATTGCGAAAGTCCAAGCGGTTCATCTCCTGATAACTGCCGTCCGGCTGCAGGCGCATGGGTTTTACATATGTGCTGGTGAGCATATCCTCCGCCCAGACGAAGCGGGTGGCGTCCGCCCCCACCTTTTCAAGGCACTGGATAAGCTCGCTTCCCTCGCCGTCGTTACCGATAGCGCCCACGCACAGCACTTTCGCGCCCAGCGCCCGGAGATTGTTGACAATCGTGCCCGCGGCTCCGGCGGAGCAGCGCTTTCTGTCCACCTGATAGGCGGTGAGGCCGGTCTCCACCGACGGCTCGTCTCTTGCGGGGTCTATATAGAGATACTTGTCCAGCGCGAAGTCGCCGAACACCGTTATGCGGGCGCTGCCCGCCCGGTCAAGCCTTGACGCTATCTTCTGTGTATCCATGGGCGTTCCTCATTCCTTCACGCGCTCATCGTCTTCAAAGATAAGCTTTGCCAGATTAGGCAGGGTCTTTCGGTGCTCTCCTCGTACATAGAAGCTGACGCCTCCGTCGGCCACCGTTCTTGCAAGTATGGTTTTCCACGGGCGGAAATAATAGCGCGGGTCGGTCTTGGGCGGCGTATCGTGGAAATTGTCGCTGCCGGATATGGGCTGCAGATCGAACACCGCCGTATGGAAATGGCAGACCTCACGCCCCTCCTGTTTTGCCGCGTTGCGGGCCATGGCCAGCGCCTTGAGATAAACCTCCGGCCCTGCCACGGCGGAGCCGAAATCAAGGAAAACGCCGTTTTCAAGCTTGGTAACGCTCTGGGTATAGATAAGAAAATCCCGGTAAGAGCAAAGGCCCATGGCCGCCCCGTCGCAGTTGGGGTGCTCGTGGATAATGTCGTTGCCTATGCCTATATGCACTGTGCAGGGCACTTGCAGATGGTAGCCCATGGCCAGCACGCTGGATTCCCGATAGGGAAAATTATTCTCCCATATATAACGGCCCACGGCCTCGCCCCAGCCCAGACCGTCTTTCGCGCCTTCTTTGATCGCCTCGTTCAAAAGGCCGGTCTCCTGCCACAGGCCGAACTGCCCTTCGCTTATATACTTCGCCACGCTTTCGCAGGTGTGGCCTATCATGGCCAGCTCAAAATCATGGATGGAGCCGGCGCCGTTGGTGGCAAAATGGGTCACCAGGCCCCGCTTCATAAGCTCTATCATATAAAGGGCGTTGCCGGTGCGTATGACATGGGCGCCGTACATCAAAAGCACGGTGGCGTCGTCTTTGCGTCTGGCCTTCACCACCGCGTCCGCCAGAACG
>CAZLIJ010000075.1:0-4260 GCA_964559305.1 uncultured Oscillospiraceae bacterium
AGAAGCGGCTGCCGGTCTCGGCAGCCGCCTTACTTTTTTGACTTTTTATATTACCTCTACCTTTACCCTGCCGTATTCCCCCGCTGCTGCCATGGCGCGAAGCTCCTTTTCGGACGCCTCCCTGTCCCGGCTCCACACAAGGGCGATTATCTGGTTTTGGGAATACCGGGCCACGGCGCACACGTCGTCTTTCCTTTCGCACACGCTGTGCATCAGCCGCCCGGAATCAAAGGGGTTGCTGTCCTCAGGGGCGATGGTGAACATCACGGCCATAATATTGTCGGCTATCTGATTCGGCATCCTCTTGAGGCAGAGATAAAGTATACGCATCTCGCCGAACTGGATGACCAGTGCGCCCCGGTCGGATTTGCGGCCCGTTAAAAGATGCTCCAGCGAAGTCATGGCGCTGCTGACGTCCATATCCCGCTGGCGGCTGCGAATGTTTAGGTTGCGGGCAAAATACACCCGGTTTTTGCCCAGACTTTTCGCCTTGCGCAAAGCCATATCCGCCAGCGCGGCCACGCTTTCAAAGTCGGCGCCGTCCTCCGGCGCGAAAGCCACGCCCATGGAAAAGGTCACGGCCCCCGGCTCCGCCTGTGGCAGCACCTGACGGCTGGACTTTTCAAAAAGATAGTCGGACATATCCTGAATGGAGGCGGGGTTTGCCTGCCCGGGCATAAGCAGCATAAATTCGTCCCCGCCTATGCGGGCGGCCACGGTGCCGTTTTCGCCCAGACTTGAAAGTATGGCGGCAAAGCGCCGCAGCAGGGCGTCCCCCTCCTGATGGCCGAAGATGTCGTTTATGGATTTGAAGTTGTCCATGTCGATGAACGCCAGCGAGCACTGCCCTTCCTGATGGGACATCACGGCGGAAAACTCCTCGAATATATGCTGGCGGGTCCACAGGCCGGTCAGCTCGTCGTGCCGTATCTTCTCCCGGCTGGACTGGATCTCCTGACTGGCGTTTTCGTACATCTGGCGCACCCGCTCATAGGATTCGGCGGCCATAAGGTGGTTTTCCACCCTCTGCTCCAGCGTGCGGCGGTTGATGGGCTTGTGGACATAGTCCGCCGCCCCCAGATGCAGGCACTTGGCCTCAGTGTCCGCGGATTCGTCGCTGGTGAGAAAAATGACCGGAATACCGGCAGTGGTGCGGTCAGCCTTTATTTTTTGCAGTACCTCGATGCCGTTCATATCGTGCATATATATGTCCAGCAGTATAAGGTCGGCCTTTTTGGCGTGGAGAAAATCCATTACCTGGGTTCCGGAGGTGAGCTGAAACACCCGGTAACTGTCAGAGAGTATGGCTTTTATTGAGTTGTTGGTGATAACGTCGTCGTCAACTATAAGGATCTGCTTCATACCCGGCTCTCCTTTTCGCTTTATGTGCCGCGCATTTGTCTGTTTATACATTATACCGCCATCCGGCGCTTATTTCAACAACATATGCCCCTGCCAGCCGTCACAGCTGTCATATTCTGTCTGCCGGGACGGTGGGTAAATATTTAATAATTGAAATTTTCTGATAACTGCGCTAAAACTATTGTAATTTGTCAGGCGTGATGGTAGAATACTTCTAAAATTTTAATTAAGTTATTTGAAGCAAAGGGGACCGTTTAATGGATCTGTTCAATAAATGCGCCGACTATACGCTGGCAAACGAGCTGCGTGGTCAGGGGATATATCCCTATTTCCACGCCCTGGAATCCCGGCAGGACACCCAGGTGATGATGGAGGGCAAGCGCCGCATCATGCTGGGCTCCAACAACTATCTGGGGCTCACCGCCGACCCGGAGATAATAGAAGCCGGCATAAAGGTCTTTGAGCGCTACGGCTCCGGCTGCTCCGGCTCAAGATTTCTGAACGGCACGCTGGAAATGCATCTGGAGCTTGAAGCCGCGCTGGCCAAATTTCTGCGCAAGGAGGCCGCGGTGACTTTTTCCACCGGCTTTCAGTCCAATCTGGGCATAATTTCCGCGCTGGTGGGCAGGAACGATTACGTCATATGCGACAGGGAAAACCATGCCAGCATCTATGACGGCTGCCGGCTGAGCTTCGGCAAAATGCTGCGCTATCGCCACAGCGACATGGCCGACCTTGAAGCCCAGCTGCAAAAGGTGCCGGAGACCGGCGGCGCGCTTATAGTAACCGACGGCGTTTTCAGCATGGGCGGCGACATCGCCCTGCTGCCGGAAATAGTGGCTCTGGCGAAAAAATACGGCGCCCGCACAATGGTGGACGACGCCCACGGTCTGGGCGTGGTGGGCGAAGGCGGCCGGGGTACGGCCAGTCATTTCGGTCTTGAGGACGACGTGGACATTTACATGGGCACTTTCTCAAAATCCCTTGCCAGTCTGGGCGGCTATATGGCTTCCAGCGCTCAGGTGGCGGACTATGTGCGCCACAACTCCCGTCCCTTCATATTCTCCGCCTCCATCACCCCCGCCAGCTGCGCTGTTGCTCTGGCGGCGCTGGGCAAGCTGGAAAAGCACCCGGAAATGGTGGACACCCTCAGGGCGCTGTCCGTTTACGCCCGGGAGGGCTACAAAAAGCGGGGCGTACCCATAAGAGAGTCCGGCACTGACGTGCCCACGCCAATAATCCCGCTGTACACATATCAGCCGGAAAACACGCTGAAAACAGCCAAACGAATATATGAGGCCGGGGTATACGTCAACCCCGTGCTGCCGCCCGCCTGCGCGCCGGCGGAATGTCTGCTGCGCACAAGCTATATGGCCACGCTGACAAACGCTCTGCTGGACGAGGCCATGGACATCATAGCGGAGCAGATGGGAGAGAAAAATGAGTAAAGTAGTTATTATCACAGGGGGCACCTCCGGCATAGGTCTTGCCACGGCAAAGACGCTGGCCCGGGAGGGCTGCCGGGTATATGAGTTTTCCCGCCGGGAAAGCGGCCAGACCCAGGGCGTGAACCACATCCGGGCCGACGTGACCAAAGAGGATGAGGTCAAAGCCGCCGTGGCTCAGGTCATGGAGCGGGAGGGCCGCATCGACATACTTATAAATAACGCGGGCTTCGGCATATCCGGCGCCATTGAATTCACACCCGCCGCCGAGGCGAAAAAGCAGTTCGACGTGAATTTCTTCGGCATGGTCAACATGAATCTGGCAGTGCTGCCCATCATGCGCGCTCAGGGCGGCGGCAGAATAATAGACACCAGCTCCGTGGCGGCGCCAATCGCCATCCCCTTCCAGGCCTACTACTCCGCCTCCAAAGCCGCCGTGCGCACCTACTCGCTGGCGCTGGCCAACGAGGTAAAGCCCTTCGGCATTGAGGTTATGGCCATCATGCCCGGCGACATACACACCGGCTTCACCGCCGCCCGGGAAAAGAGCTGCGACGGGGACGATGTATATAATGGCCGCATATCCCGCTCCGTGGCGGTTATGGAGCACGACGAGACCACCGGCATGACCCCCGATGAGGCCGGCGCCTTTATCGCCGACAAGGCTCTGCGCAGAAATCCCGCGCCCCTTTACACCATCGGCGGCAAATATCAGTTTTTCGTATTCCTCACCCGCATCATGTCCAGCCGGCTTTTGAATACGCTGGTGGGAAAAATATACGCCAAATAAGCGGCAGCTGCCCTTATACAAAAGACGCTTTGCAAAATCACTTTTGCAAAGCGTCTTTTTTTATCTCTTGCTAACAGGCTTCTATTTCCTTGATGTTGTACTCGTTTCCCGCGAGCAGGTAGGTCTTGTCGCTGCCGCAGTGGGGGCAGGTTCTGCCGTATTTCACCGTTTCATAGGTCTTTTCGCAGTTTTCGCAGAAGGTGACGGCGGGCAGTATTTCAATTTTCAGCTGAATTCATGCGCTCGCTGCGCTTCACGGCCCATTGCCAGCAGTCGGTGAGGTAGGCGGGCACTATCCCGCTTACCTCGCCCACCTCAAGAGTGACGGAGCCGATCTGGCTGAGCTGGTTTTTCTCTGCCAGCTCCTCCACTCTTTCTATAACATATAATACTGTGCCAAGCTCGTGCATAGGTTCACTTTTTCTTTCTGTTGGCCTGTTTTATCTTGATCTCGCGCTTGACCGTGTACGGCAGTATGGCCTTCATCTTGTCCTCTGTCTTCCACATTCTGGAGGCGTCCGGGCAGGTGCGGGTGAGATGGATAGCGTCGAAATTGCATCTGGTGGTGCAAAGGCCGCAGCCGATGCAGCGGTTGGTATCCACCACGGTGGCGCCGCAGCCAAGGCAGCGGGAGGCTTCCGCCTTGACCTGCTCCTCGGTAAA
>CAZLIJ010000075.1:4270-6508 GCA_964559305.1 uncultured Oscillospiraceae bacterium
GAAGGATTTGGCCTTTTTGGCGTCGTATACCGGCTTCTGACGGGCGGGAGCGTCAAAGCAGCCCACGGGGACGGCGGCGTTGGCTTTGTCCATCTCCTTAAACTCCCAGCGGTTGCGGGCCAGCGTAAGGCTCTGGCCGGGGTGTACGAAGCGGTGCAGGGAGGTGGCGCCCTCACGGCCGGCTGCTATGGCGTCAATGGCGAACTTGGGTCCTGTCACCACGTCGCCGCCAACGAAAATGTCCGGCTCGCCGGTCTGATAGGTCACGGGGTCGCACACGGCGGTGCCCTTCTTTGTGGTGACAAGGTCGGTGCCCAACACCAGCTTGCCCCAGTCCACCCTCTGGCCGATGGCGCCGATGACGGTCTTGACCTTGAGAGTTTCGAACTTGCCGGTGCCCACGGGCTTTTTGCGCCCGGAAGCGTCCGCCTCGCCCAGCTCCATGATCTCCAGCTTCAGCTCGGCGGTCTTGCCGTTCTTGTCAGCTATTATCTCAGCGGGGGCGCGCAGAAGCTTCAGCTCCACGCCCTCGTTAAGGGCTTCCTCGACCTCGTCGTCGGAGGCCTTTATCTCATCTCTGGAGCGGCGGTACACAAGGTAAACGTGCTTTGCGCCCAGTCTGAGGGCGGCCCGGGCCACATCGATGGAGACATTGCCGCCGCCGATGACAGCCACAGCAGCGCCCACCGCGGGCTTGTCACCGGAGTTGACCTGACGCAGGAAGTCCACGCCGCCCAGAACGCCGGGCAGCTCCTCGCCGGTCACGCCGATGGGAGCGGACTTCTGGGCGCCGATGGCCACATAGAAGCCCTTGAAGCCTTTTTTGCGCAGCTCGGCAATGGTGACGTCCTCGCCCACGTTGACGCCGCATTTGAATTTGACGCCCATTTCCTTGAGGATGTCTATTTCAGCCTTGACTACATTCTTCTCCAGTCTGAAGCTGGGTATGCCCATGGTGAGCATACCGCCGGGAGTCTTGTTGCGGTCAAAGACCGTGACGTTTTCATAGCCCATCTCCGCCAGATAGTAGGCGCAGCTCAGGCCGGCGGGGCCGGCGCCGATGACGGCTATTTTTTCGCTGTAACCCTGGCAGCTGCCCCGGTGATATCTCTTTTCGGGGATATAGCGGGTCTCGGCGTGAAGCTCGCGCTCCGCGATGAAGCGCTTGATCTCGTCGATGGCCACAGGGGAATCTACGCTGCCCCGGGTGCAGGCGTCCTCGCAGTAGCGGTTGCAGATGGAGCCGCACACCGCCGGGAAGGGGTTATCCTGCTTTATGAGCTTCAGGGCGTCCATATACTTGCCCTGAGCCGCCAGATTGATGTAGCCCTGAACGGCGATATGCGCGGGGCAGGCGGTCTTGCAGGGGGCCGTGCCGCTGTCATAGCAGTTGGCGTTTGTGTTGTCGTCCCGATAATTCTCGTTCCACTTTTCCGGACCCCACTTGTGGTCGTCAGGCAGTTCCTGCTTGGGATAAACTATGGGGCCGTCCTTGGTGCACAGCTTCTGGCCCAGCTTGGCCGCGCCGGCGGGGCAGACCTCCACGCACTTGCCGCAGCCCACGCAGTTTTTCGGGTCAACGGAGGCGGAGTATGCGGAGCGGGACATATTGGGAGTGTTGAAAAGCTGGCTGGTACGCAGAGCGTAGCAGGAGCCCAGCGCGCAGTTGCAAATGGCGAAGATCTTGTTTTCGCCGTCTATGTTGGTTATCTGATGGACATAGCCGTTATCCTCGCAGCGCTGCAGCAGAGCCATGACTTCTTCATATGTAGAGTAGCCCGGCGCCTTGCCGGTCTCCACGGAATAGGTGGCCATGTCGCCCACGCCTATGCACAGCTCATCCTCCAGCTCGCCGCAGCCCTCGCCGCGGATACGCATGGAGCGGCGGCAGGAGCACGCGCCGATGGCGTACTTGTCGTATTTCTTCAGCCAGTGGGAGATATGCTCCACATCCACCGACTTCTGCTGTGCGGGAATGGCTTTTTCCACGGGTATGACGTGCATACCGATTCCGGCGCCTCCGGGAGGCACCATGGCGGTGATCTTTTCCAGGGGCAGTCTGCTCATCTGGTAGAAGAACTCCGCTATCTGGGGGTGGCTCTCCACCAGATCGAGGCCATGCATGTAGCGGTTGTAGTACCCCTTGACCTCCTCGATGGCGGCGAGCAGCTGCTCCTCGCCCAAGCTGGTCATCTTCATCAGGCGTTCAAGACTGACCGGTTCATTCTCGAGAAAGAG
>CAZLIJ010000075.1:6518-7168 GCA_964559305.1 uncultured Oscillospiraceae bacterium
GAATACTGCTTGGTGTGGGTGGGATTCTCCCAGTTGTACTCCACCAAGCCAATTTGTGCCATTTCCTCGATGAGCTTTTCCGTGGCCTCCCTGCCCATGCCGGATATCTCCGTGAGCTGCTCCAGAGTCACGGGAACACGGATCTTCATTTTCAGCGCCAGCTCGGCCATTTCGTCGGTGATAGCGGCCGCAAGGCCGTAATACTCCGGCGAGGAGGCGTCCAGCTTGGTCATACCCAGCTTGACGTCCACCCTGTCAGTAATCTTTTTCCCCAGCTTTAATATTGGCTCTCTTTCCTCCGCCATTTTTTGCGCTCCTTTCAAGTAATCTTCCTCGCAGATATTGTTAAAAAATCCCCATGCTAAATTGTGGCTATTTTATCACATATGACGCCGTCTTTCCATACGACAAATCAGACAAAATGTACAAAACTCTCCTCAAATTTCAAAGCCGTACCAAAATTAAGAAAATATGGGCAGAGCAGCTCTAAAAGTTCGTGTCATGATACTTTTTTCCCCCATATTAAACAATTTCTCATAATTGTGTGGCACACTATCTATACGGTGAATTATTGAATTGCAGTTCAGGACTATTTTTGGTCAAAAACGCTGAAAGAGGTGCGGAAAATGAAAGAGAGAACAAAAAACGAG
>CAZLIJ010000076.1:0-7077 GCA_964559305.1 uncultured Oscillospiraceae bacterium
GTCCGCGGTTGCTTTTTTCAGTTCTTTGACAGTCTGAAGGCTCCCTGACGCTTTCGCGTCAGGGAGCCTTATTCTACTATTTTCTGTCAGATTATAATGCCGCGCTTTTTGGCCTCAAAGCTCAGCTCGTCCCGGAAGTCCGGGTGGGCGATGGCGATGAGCTGCTTTGCTCTGGACGCCAGAGTTTCGCCTCTCATATGGGCAAGGCCGTACTCGGTGACGATATAGTCCACATCGTTTTTGCTGGTAGTCACCACCGCGCCGGGGGTGAGGGCGGATTTTATCTTGCTGATGGTGCCCTTGGTGGTGGAAGCGAAAGCGATAAAGCTCTTGCCGCCCTTTGACTGGCAGGCGCCGCGGACATAGTCCACCTGGCCGCCGGTGCCGGACATATGCTTTGTGCCTATGCTCTCCGCACATACCTGGCCGTAAAGATCGACCTCGATAGCGGCGTTGATGGAGATCATATTGTCGTTCATGGCTATAACGGCCGGGTCGTTGACATAGTTCACCGGCAGTATCTCCATGCAGGGGTTGTCGTTTATAAAGTCGTACATCTTCTGGGAACCGAAAGCGAAGGTGGCCACGGTCTTGCCCCGGTGTATCTGCTTTTTGCTGTTGTTGACCGCGCCGCAGTTGAGCAGATCCACCATGGAATCTGTGAACATCTCGGTGTGGATGCCCAGATCATGCTTTGTCATCAGCGCCATGCCGGTGGCGTCGGGAATGGAGCCGATGCCCAGCTGTATGCACGCGCCGTCGTGTATCTCCCCGGCAATTATGTTGCCGATGGCAACGCTGACATCATCCAGCACGGGGGGGTTGAGGATGGGCATGGGGTGATCGTTTTCAACGATGGCCGCCACCTGGGACACGTGCAGCTGCAGTCCGCACAGGCAGCGGGGCTGGTTTTTGTTGACCTGAACGAAGATGCGCTTCGCCTTGTCTATCATGGCCTCGGAATAGGACGCGGTGGTGCCCAGGCTGAAATAGCCGTGGCTGTCCATGGGGGCGACCTCCACACAATAAGCGTCGAAATCATAGTCCCTGCGGATGCGGGCGGGCATATCTCTGTAATAGGCGGGGATAAGATCGCCGTAGCCGCCGTTTATTGCCTTGCGCGCGCCGGCTGACGAAAACCAGGAAACACCGTTCATTTTTCCGTCAAGACTGTTGTCGGCATAGAATTCATAGGGATGGCTGTCCAGCATGGTGTGGACCTTAACGCCGCTGATATCGGTGCTTTTGACCTTTTCGGTTATGGCGCTTATAAGGCTCTCCGGCTGGGAGGGGCCGGCGTCCATGCCGATGACCCAGCCGGACTGGACCATATCGGCCACCTGCCGGGGTGTGACAAGTTTTGAAGCATATATCTCACGAATGTCCATTGATATCTCTCCTGTCAATAAAATACTTGCTGATATGATATATTATTATAACTTAATCAAGCGCACAATTCAAGGAAAAAGCCGCCACTTTGGGCGGCTTTTGGTTGGTTTCAGTTACTGGCGTCGTAAAAAATGATCTCGCCGGGCTTTACAAGCCCCAGCTTCTGGCGGGCAATGTCCTCAATGGTCTCGTCATCCCCCGCGTGATCGATGCCGTATTGCAGTTCCGCGTTGGCTTCGGCCAGCTTTGTGACCTGCTGCTGCAGCTCCGCGGACTTGGCTTCGGCCGCCGTGGTCTTGCTTTTCACTGCTACAAGGCTGACCACCGCGTAAACTATCAGGGCTACAATAATAATCTTTGTTATAATGCCTGCTCTTTTCAGCTTCATCCGGTGTGCCTCCACTCTGTCTGTTAGAAGGACTGCTTAACATAACTCTCCCACGTCTTTGAGTTATTGTAAACCATTTTGTCCCTTTTGTGAAGACTCTTTTGTAAATTATTTTAGTTTTTTCCATCTCACGCTTTACAGGGCCAAATATTGCGTTCAAGATCCCGCAAAGGGCGTCAAGCGCCCGCAGCAGGATTTTCAGCAGCCATGGCGATACGAATGCCATGTGCACCCCAAAGCCCGCCCCGGCGAAGGCCAGCATCAATACAGGCACAGCCCCCTCCCCCGGTCCCATGCCGAAATAAAACAGCATGAACGCCGCCAGCAGTGAAAACAGAATATCCAGCAGCGCCGTCAGCCATCTGTGGCCGAAGCGCCGCCGGGGCGCTCGGAAAAGGTCATACGCAAGCCCCAGCGCGCACCCCAGAAGCACGGATAATATCAGCTGCCGTATCTGAGTATCCAGCGGATACTCCAAAGTCTATTTGAAAAGTCTGGCCCACAGAGAGCCTGTGGGCGCCGGCTCTTCGTACAAAATCTCGGTCACGGTCCCTTCCACCTTCAGTTCCCCCACATCCAGACATATCTTGCTGATGTGCAGTCCTGAGCCCCGGACGATAAGGCTGCCCAGAGCCGTGCTCATCACTATCACGTTTTCGTCGAAGCTCTCCACATCATCCACGCCCGTCACCGAAAGGACGCTGCGGTTATCCATGCTGATGGTGTGGGGCTTTGCCGGAAGGCCCCTGTTTTCATCGTATGCCATGCTCTCACCTCCGCGCGTTATGGTACATCCTATGCCGGCCCGTCCCCCTTCATGCGGGGCGAAAAAAAGGTCTTTGCGGCAAGCTTTGCCGAAAGCCTTGACCGGCGGCTTTTTGCGCGTTATGTTAACCCAAGAGGTGATGTAAAAATGCTGAGAAAACCGCTGCTGCTCATTATGTCCGCCGCGCTTTTGCTGTGGGTCAATCTCAATGTATGCTACACTGTATCCGTTGGCGGGCAGGAGCTGCCCGGCCTGTATTCCGCCCGGCAGCTTGACCGCTGTGCCGCGGTCTCCGCCGCCGCAGTGGCGGAGCTGTCCGCCGGCAGCTCCGCTCCCGCCGGATATGAAAAGCGGATCTGTGTAGGGCTTCAGGACGCCGACGGCGACCCGCGGATTTTAAACGACGCCCTCATCACCTCCGCGCCGGGCACGGTGCGCCGGTGCGAGGTATATGTGTACGGCGTTTATACCGACGTGGTGTCCGACCCGGAGCAGGTGATAAACGCCCTGCCCGCCGGGGTGGAGACCGGGGTTTCCCTGCGCCCGGTTTACGGCGAAGCGCCGGTGCATCCGGCGTGAATCCGGGTTTTGCGGTGAACGCCGTTCCTTTTCATTTTTCCCGTCAGAATGCGGCGGCGCAGCTCAAAGCGGCCTTTTCCATGAAGTCCGCTATCTCCTCCGGGGGAGCCGTCATGCCCTCCTGCACCCAGGAGCGCACCACCGCCACGCAGCCGTTGGAGAGGAAGGTGAACAGCCGCTCCAGCTCCCCCTCCTGCGCGCCGGAGCCGGTTTTTTTCAGGGATTCGATGCTCTGGGCGCGCACTATGCCTATGATGTCCGTCAAAAAAGACTCATCCCCGTATTTGCCGAAAAGCACCTCGCAGTAGCGCCGGTTTTTCAGTATGCAGCGGCAGATCTCGGTGGTAAATTCACGCAGGGAGCTATTTGGCAGGGTGGTGTTGAAGGAGTGGAGTATCTCCCCCGTCACCATGTCCTGTATCTCATCCAGCAGAGCGTAGGTATCGGGATAATGGGCGTAAAATGTGGCCCGGTTCACCCCGGCCTTTTCGCACAGCTCCTTCACCGTCACCTTGCCGGCAGGCCGGTCTTTCATCAGCTCCAGCATACTGTCGTGCAGCAGCATTTTCGTCAGCCGCACCCTGTGGTCGTCTTTCATCCCGCGCCTCCTGTAAACATTTTGTGACTATTACACATCCGCCCGCCTGACTGTCGGTTTTCCGACACCGGCGGGCGGAATTGTCTGTTGCTATAATACACGGTGTTATTATAATATAATCAAGAAAGTAAATCAACACCGTGTTTAGTATCCGGAAAGGAGCCGCATATGGAAACGCAATATGAAACCCAATATATAATCACCGGCGCGGGAGGGCATCTGGGCCGCACCATAGCCGGAATACTGGCCCGGCGGGGCTGCCGGGTACGGGGTCTTATTCGCCCCGGCAGCGCGGCTCCGGCTATACCGGGAGTGGAATTTATCGAGGGTGATGTTACCGACCCTGAAAGTCTTGAGGCGCTTTTTGAGGGGCTTGATGGCCAAAGCCCGGTCTTGATACACACTGCCGGGATAATAAGCATAGCCAGAAATATTTCTCCCGCCATGTACAGGGTGAATGTGGAGGGCACCAAAAACGTTATCGCCCTGTGCAGGGCTCACGGCGCCCGCATGGTATATGTCAGCTCCGTCCACGCTCTGCCGGAAAAGCCCCGGGGCGAGGTGGTGAGCGAGTGCACTCAATTTTCTCCGGAGCTGGTTGTTGGGGGCTACGCCAAGACCAAGGCGGAGGCCACAGCCGCTGTACTGGAAGCGGCGAAAGCCGGGCTGGACGCCGTGGTGGTGCACCCCTCCGGCATAATCGGCCCCGGCGACCGGGGCGGGAACCACCTGAATCAGATGGTGGCCGCCTATATTTCCGGCGCGCTGCCTGCCGGTGTTACCGGGGGCTACGACTTCGTTGATGTGCGGGACGTGGCGCTGGGCTGTATCGCCGCCGCCGAGAAAGGCGAGAGCGGCCAGTGCTATATCCTCTCCGGCAGCTACCACACTATCGCGGAGCTTTTTCAAAATCTCAGAAACGCCGTCGGCGGGAAAGCAAAACCCTGTCTGCCCATGTTCCTTGCCAAGGCGGCGGCTCCCTTCATCGACCTGGGAGCAAAAATACTGAAACGCCGGCCCCTTTTCACCTGGTATTCCCTGCGCACCCTGTCCGGCGGCTGCTGCTTCTCACATGAAAAGGCCGCTGCCCGGCTGGGCTTTGCCCCCCGTCCCATAGGGGACACCATCGCCGACACTGTACAGTGGATGCGGCTGAACGCGCCCCGTCCCCGCCGCCGCACCCGGCGGCCCGCCATAAATCCGGGAAAAGCATAAATACGAAAAACCGGCGGCGTTGCAAAAAACGCCGCCGGCAGTTTTATATTCTATTTCGCGTCTATCTCGCAGATATATGATATCTGGCCGCTGTAACCCTTGGGGTAGATGGACACGGGGTCGTTGCCCACGTCGTTATACTCCCAGTCGCCGGAGAGATCTTTTTCCGTATTCCAGAGTATGGCGTAGTTTTCCGGGGTGCCGTCGCTCTCCGCGCCGGAGGGCTCGCCCTGGGCCCATTTGAAATAGCCCTCGGCTCCGTTTACCCAGGCCATTTTACCGTCGTTTCCGCGCTGGCAGCCCAGCCAAACGAATCTGACGCCGTTGTCGGCGGCCATTTTGGCCACCTTGTCCAGCTCGGCCTTGCTGTCTATAACCACAAGATGTCCGCCCAGCGCTTCGCACTTGTTTTCGGCCTCAGTCCAGCTTATGTCCTCTTTGAAGAACTGATATGTAGCTTCTGGGGCGGGGGACGGGGTCGGCGTGGGGGTGGGCTCCGGCGTGGGGGTTGGCTGGGCAGAAGGCGTGACCGCCGACGACACCAAAGGCTCCGCGGAAGGCTCCGCCGGTTTTTGCCCGCCGGCAAAGGATTTCACCACTATGGCCAGAATTATTATGGCGGCGCACAGCACCAGAACGGTTATGACAGGCTTTCTGCTGTTCTTATTCCGGGGTTTTTCTTTGCGCACCGGCTTTTCCTTTTCCATGCCGTACTGCACTGCGGGCGTGGCGGTAGGACGCTGGGGCGCTTTTTTCTTTTCGGGGGCAGGCGCGGGAGCGGGCTTTTCCTCCCTGGCAGCGGGTTTTTCCGCGGGAGTTTTCATCACCACAGTCTCCTCCGTCACCACAGGCTCCTCCCGGATAGGCGGCTCCTCCGGTTCGGGGGGCTGGGCGGAAGGCTCAGGCTCGGCGGGCGTGATGGCTATGGTCTCGTCGGTAACGGCTTCCGGCTCATCCTGCTCAGGCCGGCCTTTTTCGTTGAAGTCGATATCGTCCGCAGGCTCAGTCTCCACATCCGCCAGATCGTCGTCTCCGGCAAGGGCCGCGTCCTCGGCGGCCTTGCTGATGATACCCACCATCATTTTTTCAACGTCGGTGAGTTCTTTTTCAGGCTTATTGAATATCTGCTGGCTGTCGGGGGCGTTTACGTCCACGCTGTCCAGCTCTCTCAGGCACAGCTCCAGCACCAGCGGCATATCCGCCGGGGACGAGTATCTCTCCTCCGCTTTAAAGGCCACGGCCTTTTCGATTATGGCGCCCAGAGATCTCCCCGCCGTTTTGGGCGCTTTGATCTTTTCACCGCTCATGCGCCGGCGCAGAGTCTCCGCCCTTTCGTTAGCTGTTATCTGAGCCGTGTCCGGCTCAAAGGGCAGGTGCCCGCCGCTGACGCAGTAGTAGAGCACAAGGCCGATGGAATACACGTCCGAGCGGGAGCTGCACTCCCCGTTCCAAAATTCCTCAGGCGCCATGAATTCCAGCTCGTTGGCCGTCCATTTATCCTTTTCCGTCTTCCCGCCGGGGCCGATGGCCACGCTTCCGTTGGGGCCGACGCTTATATTGTCCGGGCGCACTCCGCCCCGAAAGCCGGTTTCGCGGGCCTGCTCGGCAACAATGGAGCACAGCTTTTTCATAAGCTCGATGAGCTCCCTGCGGCCCATGCCGCCGACCTTGTCGGTCAGCCGGTTGTCTGTATCAAAAATGGGTCTGTCGGACATAACAAATCCCTCCGTTTCCCTGATGGTAGGCATATGTTGACATAATATCATATTTTGGGATATTCGTCAATTATATCCGCACGCCCTGTTTTCTTAAATTACGACAAAATTCTACGCTTTTTTCAGTTCGGCGCCGGGAAAATAGTGGCTGAGTATGGCCTCGTATTTTGCGCCGTTCCCGGCCATGACATTGGCTCCGTACTGGCTCATGCCAACGCCGTGGCCATAGCCGGTGACTGTGAAAACGAAGTCGGCGCCGTCATATTCAAGCTTGAATTCCGTGGATCGCAGGCCAAAAAGCTCCCTGAGCTCCGTGCCGGCGATCTCAACGCCGCCCAGCACGGCAGTTTTGACCCGGCCGGCGGCGTCTTTTGTTATTTTGCCTATCCACGCGGTTCGTTTGCCGGTAAAATCCGCTTCCGGGTGT
>CAZLIJ010000077.1:0-417 GCA_964559305.1 uncultured Oscillospiraceae bacterium
GAAAATGCTTGGCGCAGCTCATCACCCCCGACTGGTGCAGGCCGTCTATCTCAGCCGACACCATTTTGGCCACCAGCTCCCCGTCGCTGCCGAAGGAGCGGTCGCCGATGACCACGTTGTCCGGGTTTGTATTCACGTCCGCGTCAGGGGCGAAGTCCAGATTAAAGCCGTATTTTTTCAGGTACGCGCCGATGGTGACGCCCACGTTTCTGGCGTTTTCCGCATCTCCGGTGTGGCCAACCGACTCCATGCTGTCGTACTTTGTCACGTCGAAGCCCTTGGAGTTGGCTATCCTCGAAACGCTGCCGCCCTCCTCGTCCACTGCCATGAAAAGCGAGGGCCGGGCGGCGTTCAGCGCGCTGACAAACCCTTCCAGCTGCTCAGGCGAGGTGAGGTTTTTGCCAAAAAAGGCAAAGC
>CAZLIJ010000077.1:427-6936 GCA_964559305.1 uncultured Oscillospiraceae bacterium
TATTGTTTCAGCGTTTCCGCCATGGCGTCCGAAAGCTCCGTGACGCCGTATTTTGCCGCGTCGCTGACCTGGGCCGGAGTAAGGCTTGTGTCCAGCGCGTCGGGGCGGATTATAAATAGCTGCCCCACCTTTTCCTCCGTGCTCATCTCAGCCAGCCGCTTTTCCGCCGCCGTTTGGGCAGCCGTTGGCGCGGACGAACTCTCCGGCGCGGAGGTGGCTTCACTATCCGGCCTTTTTCCGCAGGCGCTGCCCGCCGAGAGCAGCATGACCGCCGCAAGCGCGGCGGCAATTATTTTCGCGTTCATTTTTTCATCCCTTTCGCAGTCTCTTTATAACACGGGCGGACGGTTTATGCAACAAAAAATATGCACAGACTTTACAAAAAACCGGCGGAATGGTATGTTGATTAAAAGTCTATTGCGCATCAAGGAGGAAATAATGGAAAGACCGTACGAAAAGCTTATTCGCTACACAAAATTTGAGACTGTCTCCAAAGAAGGCGCGGAGGTCAGCCCCTCCACCCCGTCCCAGACAGTATTTGCAGAGGCTCTTGCCGCAGAGCTGACGGCAGCAGGCGTCGCTGACGTTACCGTGGACAAAAACGGCTACGTCTACGGCTCAATTCCCGCCAGTGTCCCCGGCTGGAAGGGCAGCGCCATTGCCCTGCTGGCCCACATGGACGTGGCGTCCGCCTCTCCCTGCGAAAACGTGAAGCCCCGGGTGGTTGAATACGCCGGCGGCGACGTGGAGCTGGGTAACGGCGTCACGCTGCGGGAAAGAGACTTTCCCGAGCTTAAAAAATATATCGGCAAATCCCTTGTAGTCACCGACGGCTCCACCCTGCTGGGCGCCGACGACAAGGCGGGCGTGGCCGAGATAATGTGCCTTGCGGAGAGATACGCCGCCGACCCCTCCCTACCCCACGGAGATGTGAAGATATGCTTTACCCCCGACGAGGAGATAGGCAGCGGCGCGGGGCTTCTTGACCTTGAAAGGCTGGGAGCTGACGCGGCCTACACAATGGACGGGGACGCCTTCGGCGGCGTGGAGTACGAGACCTTCAACGCCGCGGCGGCAAAGCTGCGCTTTTTCGGCGTCAGCGTTCACCCCGGCTCCGCCAAGGGAGTGCTGCGAAACGCCCTTTTGATGGCCATGGAGTTTATCGCCGCAATGCCCGAATCGGAGCGCCCGGAGACCACAGAGGGCTATGAGGGCTATTATTTCGCCGAAAGCCTTATCGGCACGGTGGAGGGCGCTGAACTGCACTGCCTTATCCGGGATCACGACAGGGAAAATTTTGCCGCCCGCAAGGCTTTTCTTGAGAGCGCCGCCGCCAAAATGAACGAAAAATACGGCGATGACGCCGTGGAGCTGACCATCACAGACAGCTATTATAATATGCGGGAAAAGCTGCTGCCGGAGCACAAAGAGCTTATTGACGCCGCCAACGAAGCCGTCGTCAAGGCCGGCGGCACGCCCTTCAGCAACCCGGTGCGGGGCGGCACCGACGGCTCTGCCCTGTCCTACCGCGGCCTGCCCTGCCCCAATCTGGGCACCGGCGGCGGCAACTACCACAGCCGGCTTGAATATGCCTGCGTTGAGGATATGGACAAATGCGTGGATATGCTGGCAAATCTGCTGGCCCACTTCGCCTGAAACGTTAAAGAAACAGTGTGAGCCCAACATTTTGTGGGGCTCACACTGTTTTCATTTATTCTTATATTATGCCCAGCGGCACCAGCACTGCCAGCAGCACGATATTTATGGCCACCAGGGTCAAAATAATGCGCTTCTGACTTTTGGGCGGCTTATCATATACCTTGTAGCTGACAAGGAAGAAGGGTATGTAGGTGGTAATGAACACCGGGATAGCGCCCCACCAGGGGTACACCCAGATGAAAGCGGGCGTCCAGGCCAGGAATATTTCCAGTATGGCGGCAAAAAGCGCCGCGCCCACCGCGTAGACCACCCGGTTGTTTACGCCCATTATCTTCATTTTGGCATCTTGCAGCAGCTTGGAGGTAAAGCCCGCAATGGAAAACATCAGGGAGAGCTCCACACTGACGCCCACCAGCAGAATAAACGACGAGCTCGCCGCGGACACCGTCCACAAAGCGTAGCCTGTGAAATGGCAGATGAGGGCGTTGCCTATCTCGTACATCCAGTGTACGCTGTACAGCGCCAGCGCCGCCGCGATACCCTTGTAGTTTTTCTGCTTCCACTCGTTGAGATATATGACCACCACCACAGCCAGAAGGAAGATCGTAGTCCAGTTGAAATTCGCGGGGGAGCGCACTGCGGCTTCAGCCGCCTTTGCGGCCTCGGCATTTGCGTAACTGCCAAACAGCATTGAGCTTACCTCCCATATTTTGTTATAAACTTATCTTACTGTCAGTGTGCCGTGCCGTCAAGCAAAAGAGAAAAAAATTCCCGCCTTTCGGCGGGAATTTTTTTGTAGTTATAAGATATCAGGCGGTGATATCAGCATACTGGAAGTACCAGTAGCCATAGGGGGAGTGCCAATAGCCGGTGACGTTGGAGCTGATCAGATAGAAGTCGTTGTAGTAAGCCACGGGGATGCAGGCAGCGTCTTCCATGATCATATCCTCGAGCTGATGCAGATAGCCGGAACGGGTGGCGGGGTCCTTCTCGTTCTCGGACTTGGCAAACATCTCGTCATACTTGGAGTTGTTGTACTTGCCGTCGTTGTTGCCGTTGGTGGAAACCAGCAGAGAGAGCATGTTGGAGGGATCGTTGTAGTCGAACAGCCAGCCGTTGCGGGAAGCCTGGTAATCACCGGCGCGGCGCAGCGGAGTGAAGGATGCCCATTCAACGACCTTGACGTCAACAGTGATGCCCAGCTGCTTCCATGCTTCCTGCAGATACTGAGCGACGACCTTGTGGTAGCCGGCGTCGTTGGTGGAGTAGGTGATGGTCGGGAAGCCCTTGCCGTCGGGATAACCGGCGTCAGACAGCAGCTTCTTGGCCTCGGCCAGGTTGGCCTCGTTATCGGTGCTGATATAGCTCTTGCCGCCATTGGCGTTATCCATAAACGGAGTGCCGTCATAATCGACAACACCGGTGCCGATGAAGTTATAGGCGGGGGTGTAAACGCCCTGCATCAGAGTGTTGGCGACGTAATCGCGGTCGATGGCAAGGCTGAGAGCCTTACGCACGCGGGAGTCGGAGAACTGAGGCAGAGAGTCGTTCAGGCTGATGTAATAGGTGCCCAGATCGGGATCCACATGGAACTCGGAGGTGCCCTGCAGAGAGGGGATCTCAGCAGTGGGAACATCCTTGATCATCATGGCTTCGCCGGTCTTCCATGCGCCGTAGGCGGCGTTGGAATCTTCCATAAGCAGCAGCTTGATGGAGTCAAGCTTTATGGAGGCGGCATCGCGGAAGTTGGGGTTCTTGGTGAACACTATGTAAGAAGAAGGCACCCACTCGCTGATATAGAAGGGGCCGTTGCAGATATAAGTGTCAGGCTTGGTGGCCCATGCGTCGCCATTCTTTTCGATGGTGGCCTGGTTCACGGGGCTCAGGGTGGCGAAAGCGGCCAGCTTATCGAAGTAAGTGCAGGGGTGAGCCAGCTTCACGACCAGAGTCTGATCGTCGGTGGCGGTAACGCCCAGCTTGCTGGTGTCGCCCTTGGCAGCTTCGGCATAGCCTTCGACCATGCCCAGAACGGTCTCACCGTAAGGTGCGGCAGTCTTGGGATCGACAACGCGCTTCCAGCTGTACTCAAAATCCTTGGCGGTAAGAGCAGAGCCGTCAGACCACTTCAGGTCCTTGCGCAGATGGAAGGTCCAGGTCAGGCCGTCGTCGCTGGTCTCCCAGGTTTCGGCAGCGCCGGCAACGACCTTATTGTCCTTGTCGATGTTCAGCAGGCAGTCGAATGCAAACAGCAGCATGTTGCCGCCGTCAACTGCGGAGTTCAGCGCGGGGTCAAGAGTCTCGGGGTTGGGGCCGATCTCGGCCACCAGCTGCTTTGCCGCTGTACCCGTATCGCCGCCGGCCTTGTTGCCGCAGCCGGTGAGGCACAGAGACAGCACCAGTACAAGCGCAAGCAGCAGTGTGATGCTTCTTTTCATTTCATCGTTCTCCTTCTAATATTTTTTAAGCCTCCCCAGGCTTAAATTTACCTGATTATACATGGATTCCCACGCAAAGTAAACAGATTTTGGAGAAATATCCGTCCCAGACGGTCATTTGACCATGTCAAGATGATGACAAGCCGCAAAGTGTCCGGGTCCGATCTCTTTCCATGCCGGCTCTTCCTCGGCGCAAAGCTTGTCCGCGTAGGGGCAGCGGGTGCGGAACCGGCAGCCGGAGGGGGGATTGACGGGGCTGGGCACATCGCCCTCCAGCACTATGCGCTTTGTGGCCCGGTTCACATCCGGGTCGGCAATGGGGATGGCGGAAATAAGGCTGCGTGTATAGGGATGGGCGGAGTGGAAGGTCAGCTCATAGCTGTCCGCCAGTTCCACCAGTTTGCCCAGATACATTACGCCGATGCGGTTGGAAATATGCTTCACAACGCTCAGGTTATGGGCGATAAAAAGATAGGTAAGGCCCATATTGCTCTGCAGATCCTCGAACATATTGACCACCTGGGCCTGGATAGACACATCCAGCGCGGAGATGGGCTCGTCGCAGACGATGAATTCCGGGTCCACTGCCAGAGCGCGGGCAATGCCCACGCGCTGCTGCTGGCCGCCGGAAAATTCGTGGGGGTAGCGGTTGGCGTGCTCAGAGTTCAGACCCACAAGGCTCAGAAGCTCGATTATCCTGTCCTGTCGGGCTTTTTTGTCCTTAGCCAGATGGTGTATGTCCAGAGCCTCGCCGACAATATCGCCCACGGTCATGCGGGGGTCAAGGCTGGCATAGGGGTCCTGAAATACTATCTGCATTTTTCTGCGGTAGGGCAGCATTTTTACCTTGGTGATGTCCTTGCCGTCATAAAATATCTTGCCGGCGGTGGGCTCGTAAAGTCTAAGCAGTGTGCGGCCCGTGGTGGTCTTGCCGCAGCCGGATTCGCCCACAAGCCCCAGAGTCTCGCCGCGGTTAATATAAAAGGACACGTCGTCCACGGCCTTGACGACCTTTTTTTCAAACAATTTACTGCCGCTTACGGGGAAATACTGTTGAAGGTGCTGTACTTCTACAAGTTTTTCGTTTTCCATTACGCCTTCTCCTCCCCCTGCTTTTCATATTCCGCCTTGTTGAGCAGCCAGCAGGCGCTGTAATGGGCGTCTGTCAGGTTGGTGTATTCCGGCATGGCCCGCAGGCAAACCTTCATACACTGGCGGCACCGGGGCGCGAAGGGGCAGCCCGCTGGCGGATTGAGCATATCCACAGGCGTGCCTTCGATGGGGACAAGGCGCTTGTGATCCTGATCGTTCAGATTGGGTATGCTGGCCAGCAGGCCCTTGGTGTACTCATGGGCCGGATGGTAGAATATATCGTCGGTGGGGCCGCTCTCCACCACCTTGCCGGCGTACATGACCGCTATGCGGTCGCAGGTGCCGGCCACGACGCCCAGGTCGTGGGTTATAAGAATGATGGCCATGCCCAGCTTTTCCTTCAGCTCCATCATCAGCTCCAAGATCTGGGCCTGAATGGTCACGTCCAGAGCGGTGGTGGGTTCGTCGGCTATAAGCAGCTTGGGCTCACAGGCCAGCGCAATGGCTATCATAACTCTCTGGCGCATACCGCCGGAAAGCTCATGTGGGTACTGCTTCAGGCGCTTTTCAGGCTCGTTTATACCCACCAGCGTCAGCAGCTCCCTGGCCCGGTCGTTGGCCTCTTTTTTGGTTTTATCTGTGTGCAGCAGTATGACCTCGCGGATCTGGTTGCCGATGGTATACACCGGGTTCAGGCTGGTCATGGGGTCCTGGAATATGATGGAGACCTCGTTGCCGCGGATTTTGCGCATTTCCTTTTCAGACATATCATTGATATGGTGCCCGTTGAACCACAGGTCGCCGCCTATAAGCCTGCCGGGATAGGCGGTAAGACCCATCAGGCTGTACGCCGTGACGGACTTGCCGGAGCCGGATTCGCCCACTATGCCCAGCACCTCGCCCTCGCGCACATAAAGAGAAACGTCGTTAAGGGCCTTGACCTCACCCGCGGGGGTAAAAAAGCTCAGCCGCTCGTGCTGAATATCCACAAGGTATTCGGGATTGTGGACATTTGCGGGAGCCTCAAAATTATTTTCATTGTCCGCTGTCTGAGACGCGGAGTTCTTTTTTTCTTTTTTCATCTGCATTTCCTCCCTCTCAGCTCTTCATCTTGGGGTCGAAGGCATCGCGCAGACCGTCGCCCAAAAGGTTGAAGCTGAGGATGATGATGCCGATGAGCAGCGCCGGAGCCAACAGCAGATACGGGAAGGAAACTATGCCGTTGAGCGCGTCGCTGGCCAGAGAACCCAGTGATGGCATGGGTATGGCCACGCCCAGACCCAGAAAGCTCAAAAAGCTCTCGGTAAATATGGAGGACGGGAT
>CAZLIJ010000078.1:0-6819 GCA_964559305.1 uncultured Oscillospiraceae bacterium
ATTAAATTTGAAGGATCTCATTTCCCCCGCGCACCGGGGGATTCTTCGTCGCTCCCGCTCCTCAGAATGACGCAGGTTTTTGGGGCGCTTGCGTCCCTCGCGTCCCTCGCGTCCCCGCGTCCCTCGCGTCCTTCGCGTCCCCGCGTCCCTCGCGTCCCCGCGTCCCCGCGTCCCTCGCGTCCCTTGCGTCCTTCGCGTCCCCGCCAAAGCGAAGCCTGTAAGGCGGCTTCGCTTTGGAAAAGGAGGAGCGACGGAGCGGACGAGAGCCGACGCTGGCCGTCGGCGCGAGGGATACGCAGTCCGCTCCGACGCGCAGTCCGCTCCGACGTTACCAGCCTTCGTAATCGTCGTATTCCAGCAGGCTTGCGTCCAGCGGGGTCTCCTGCATGACGGCGGTCATGTAGTCGTTGACTTCCTTGCGCATATCGGCGCGGGAGATGACCACATGGTTGAACATATCGTTGGATACCAGCATCAGGTGCTGTTTTTTGTCCTTGGCCTGATCCAGAATGACGCCGGTAAGACCCAGGGCGCCCTTGCAGGTGATATCGTTGTTCAGGATGACCATATCGCAGTTGAACTTTTCCGCTTCCGCCCAGAACTCCACCAGATGCTCCCAACCGCCGGTGAGGTGGCGGCGCATGATGCCGGTTTCGTGGTTGCGGGCGATACCCACCAGCGCGTCGTCCACGGAGCTTGTGGGAATGGTGACGTTGCCGGAAAAGCTGTCCATACCGGCCACCACCAGAATGCCCCAGCAGTTATAAAGCCAGTTGGGGAACTGCAGCCAGTAGCAGGCCGGGCCGCCCCACATGATGGCTCTGTGCCGGGTCTTGGGGAAGGCCACCAGCTTGTCCTGATAGCACTGCTTGGCAATTTTCAGCACTTTGGCGTCGGTCTTAACCACGTCCGGGTTGCGTCCCCCGTCAAAGGTGAAATAGAAGGCGTGGAACAGCAGACCTACGCAGCCGCCGATGGGCGAGTAAGGGGTCTTCATATATTCCCACTTTTCCATCTCGTTTGATACTTCCTGATTGTGGCGGTCGATGACCGTCCAGAAGGCCGCCTCGTCAAAGACCTCGCCGGTCTGCTCCTCCACGAAGCTGATGATGCGCTTCATCTGGTAAAGGGAGTATTTATCGGTGTTTCTGTCCTCCCAGCGCATGGGCACCTCGGCGGTGAGCACAGGGATGTCAAGGCGTCTTTCGATGACCTGGCTGTTCATGGTGGAGGAATCGCAGGGCATATTGTTGGCGATAACGCAGGAGCCGGCCCGTGGAAAATCGTCGTTGACAGCCACGCCGGTGGCGTTGGCGGAAAGACGGCAGGAATCAGCGGGCAGTCCCACATTTTCCATCACATCTATATAGAAGGGGCTGGAATTCTGATCCATGTAGCAGCTGAGAAGGCCCTGATAAACCTCCAGCGGAATGGGGATAAGATTGGGGAAACCGGCCATGATCTCCGGGGGCATGGTCTGCTCAAGAAACACTATCTTTTTGCCGAACTTATTTTCGCCGAAGCGGCGGTCGCCCTTCATCATCTGGCCTATCTGGGTGGTGGTTCCGGACATGATGGTGCACAGATCCTCGTGAGCCACTCTCAGCGCCGGGCCCCGCAGACCCTCCACGCAGCGGTTGCGCATATTGAAGGCCGCCAGGAAATTGCCCATCCAGCGGTATTCAAATACTCCGGAGGCAATGCGCACAGGCGAGATCGCCACGAACTTCATCACTATGCCAAGGAGCCTTATCCACTGGGTATAGTCGTACCAGGTGTCCTTAAGGCCGCGCCATTCCCGGTGCTTTTCTATGTTGGTGCCGCTGATAAAACGGCTCTGCTCGCCTTTTTTACTGAAAATGGCCATCACTTTTTACCTCCCTGGATGTTCTTTATCTCCAGACTTTCGATAAAAGCCTGGAAGCGGGTGCGCAGCTGACCGGCGGAGGATATGGTGTATTCTCTTTCAATGCCCATGGTGGGTATGCCCATCTCCTCAGAAAGAATGTGTACGCCCAGCACTCTCTCATATGACCAGAACTCGCAGAACTTCATCTGGTCGTAGATAACGCCGTCGGCGGAGTATTCCTCCACCAGCTCTTTTATGTACGCTTTCCGGCCTTCCGAGCGCTGCTTATCCATAAATCTGGGGCACTGGCTGGTTTCAAGATAGTGCCTTGCCACCGCGCGCAGGGCGGTCTCGCCGGACTTTATCTCTATCTGCTCCCGGCCGGGCAGGCTGCCGTAGCAATAGCGGTCGGCCACCACCATGGCGCCGCAGTCCTCAATAAGCTTTGTAAAACCGGGGTCGTCTATCTCGGAGCCTGTGAGCACAACTCTGGCCCGGAAGGGGAATTCCTTTTCCGGCTTCCGCTTTTTAAGCTCCGCCAGCGTCTCTTTCAGCTTGTCGATGATGAGGTAGTGTGGGCAGACCTCCGACACAAGCTGGATGACGTGGAACTCATAGCCCGTGATGGGCGGGTTGGGAAGCTTGCGAAGCTGACCTATCTCCGTGATGACGGCGGAGATCTCGTTGTGGTCGTCTATGGCCTTTTTGACGGCTTTTTCGGATATGTCCACACCGTAGACTTCGTTCAGGGGCGCCAAAAGCTTTGTGGCTATCTGCTCCTCGTAATGCTCAACGGCGTTTTCGCTGAAGGTGAAGGGCACGTCCATCATGCTCATGAAAAACTTGGGATTTTCCTTTTTTACAAGGCCCAGGATCTCAAAATGCTCATGGCCCCGGTGCATCATCTGGCAGGTCTCGCTGGAAAGCAGCGCGTCCAGATAGTTGTAGCCGCCCTCTATGCCCCGCTCCAAAATGCTGCGGGTGTAGGAGCATATCTTGTTGGTCATGTAGTAGGTGCCGATGTCCACGGAGCCGGTGTTGGGCGCCCGCAGCCGGGTGGAAAAGCAGCCGGGCAGATTCAAAAGCGTCTCGGGCACAAAATAGCAGGTGTAGCCCAGCGCCAGCTTACCGTCCTTTTTACCCTGCTCCACCAGCTCGTTGTCCGCCTGCTGCAGCAGGTTTTCAAAGTAGATCAGATGCTTCAGGTCTTTCATAAACTTACCTCTTCCTCATTTTTTGAATAGCATTTTCGCTAAGTCTATCCCCCTGTGTTCGCTGCACAGCTTTGCGTATTTTTCCGGCGTAATGCCGGGGTTCGCCGGCAGATCTATGGGTGCGCGGGTGACGCGGGAGCAGTCCTCCAGCACTTCGCAGATCTGACACCTGACGTGAAAAAGCCCGTCCCGGGGGTAGTACTTTTTCGCGTAGTCGGCTCTGGCCTGGGCGTCGGCGCGGGAATTGAAAAGATAGTAGCCCGTGCCCGTGCGTGCGTCGTCGCTGATGGCCCAGACCTTCCAGATTAGCCCCGGAAAATCCGCTATGGCCTGACTTGCCTGGGGCGTAAACACCCGCTGGGTCCGCACCGGGTCCACTTTACCGTCCCTGCCCCGTAAAACGAATTTTGCCGCCAGCCAGGGAATTTTGAAACTGATATACAGCATTACCATGAAATTGCGCCCCCCGATGTCTATAAGCCAGCCTGGTTAAACCAAGCTTTGTTCAACCACACCATATCAAAAAACGACAGGAATTTCAAGGCAATATCGTGAAAAGTTTCACTTTCAGCGGACTGCGCCAATTATCTGGTCTGACCAGAAGCAGGACGCGCCCGCGCATTTCATTGACACCGGCGGGCTGCTGTGATAGTTTTATCTTACCGTCTGGTAATTTTCGCGATCTGAGGTGGCATTATATGAGCGGAATGAGAATACATATCCTTCGCTGCGGCTGGATATCCGTGACGCCGGAGCTGTGTTACGGCGCGGGCAGCTGGTCTGCCGCCCAGCTCAAGGCTCTCACCGCGCCGGAGCGCCGGCGGATAAAGCTGCCGGTCTTCGCCTATCTCATTGAATCGCCCCACGGACTTCTTCTGGCGGACACCGGCTGGAGCCGGGCCGTCAGTCCTGATGGCCGCCTGAACATGGGTGCGCTCAGGCGGCATACCTCCGGCTATCTGGCCAGCACATACCGGGGCTGGGTGGAGCCGGGCATGGCCGCCCGGGAGCAGCTGGCCGCCATGGGGATAAGCCCCCGGGACATAGACTGCGTATTTCTTATGAGTCTGGACGCCGATCATGTAAGCGGCCTTGCCTCCCTGACCGGCGCAAAGCGCCTGCTGGCGGCGGAGGAGGAGATGTGGTGGTCTTACCGCACCAATCCCAACCACTGCGTGAAGCTGTATGACGGGCTGCCGGAGACCTATTATTTCAGAGGCACCAACACCGGCCCTGACGGCAGGAGCTATGATATTTTCGGCGACGAAAGCATGGTGGCGGTGAGCACTCCGGGGCACACCAAGGGCACGGTGGCCCTGCGCATAGGCACGCCGGAGAGCTTTGTGCTGCTGGTGGGGGATAACGGCTATGGCCGGCGCTCCTGGCGGGACATTGCCGTGCCTGGTCTGGGCTTCAACCTGAAAGCCCAGAAAGCTTCCCTTGAATGGATAATGGCTCAGTCGGAGCTGCCCGGCTGCCGGGCAATTCTGGCGTCCCACGACCCGGAAGTATCCCCCGGCATAATCGAGATATGAACGAACAACGCCGCGAACAAATTGTTCGCGGCGCTATTTATTAAAGTCAGTCTTTTTTGTTTTCCTGCAGGGCGTCCCTTATCTGGGTGAGCAGCACGACCTCGTCCGAGGGCTCGGGCGGGGCAGGCGGGGCCTCCTCCTTTTTCCTGTGGAAACGGTTTATGCCCTTGACCATCAGGAATATCACCAGCGCTATCAGCAGGAAGTTGATGATGTTCTGGATAAAGGCGCCGTAGCACAGCGCCACCTCCGCCGCGGTATCCGTGGCGGGGCTGAGAACGACTTTCAGGTCGGTGAAATTTATCTTGCCGATGACGCGGCCTATAAGGGGCATGAGTATATCGTTGACAAGAGAATTGACGATGGCGGTGAAGGCGCTGCCCATGATAATGCCCACTGCCATATCCATGACGCTGCCCCGGGTGATGAATTCCCTGAATTCAGCTATTAGGCCTTTCTTTTTTTCCATTCCAACCGCTCCTTTTCTCTTTTTTATATAAGCATTATACCGCGCCCAGCCCGGCGGAGGGGGCATAGCCCTCGTCACCCTTGCTTTGGGCGGTGGAGAGCATCATTTTTTCCATGCGGTCCATGCACTCATCATGGTCAAAGCGGTGGGCTGTGCGGAGATATCTGGCGCTGTACTCTGCCTTAAGCTCCGGGTTTTCTATCCAGAAATCCATCCGCTCTTTCAGCTCGCCGTCGTTTTTATTGGCGAAAAGGCAGCTCTTGTCCAGAGCGAAATACCTGGCCGCGGACTTGGGCGAATCGGCTATCACCGGCACAAGGCCGCAGCATATGGCCTCCAGACAGGCGATGGATTCTATCTCCACCTCCGCCGGATGGACATACAGATCTGCGCTGTTTATCACCTTGACCAGCTCCATCCTGGGGAAAAATTTTATCTCCAGCTCCACGCCCAGCTTTTTGGCAAGATTCATAAGATACTGCTCTCTGGGGCCTTCCCCGGCGATGATGATGTGCAGGCGCTGCCTGTATTTTGAAGCCGCCGCGGCTTTTATCAGTATCTCGTGGTTTTTCTCGCCGGACAGCCTCCCGATGGAGAGTATGACGAATTTATTTTGCAGCTCCGGGGGCTTGGGCTGGGGGGCGTGACGAAACATGGCGTTGACGCCGTTTGATATGACCGCGCCGTTGGTGGGCCCCACAGTGGTTTCAAAAACGTCCCGGATAAACTGGGTGGGATAATGTATGCAGTCGGAGTATTTGAATATCCGCCGGTAAAACCAGTGGTATATCTCCCTGTTCACAAAGGGACTGTCCTTCAGGGCGAAGTGGGCGGTGACATTTTCCGCCTGACAGTGGAAGCTTGATGTGACGGGCTTGCCGTACTTTTTGGCTATCTTAACGGCGGTCTGGGAAAGTCCGAACACAAAGGTGGTGTGGACCAGATCGCAGTCTTTTATGGCGTCCTCCAGCACGGCCCTGTCCGGCTTTGCCAGCGCCACGCCGTTGCGGTGGATAATGTGGTTGGCAGCGCCGCCCAGGTTAAGCTCCGGCACGATGTACCAGCCCTCCCGGCCCCGCATATTCCTGTCCATACACACCACCCGCACGGTGTGTCCCCTCTTTTTCAGCGCTCTTATAAGATTCATGCAGGCGATGGTGGTGCCGTTATTCTCCTCGCCCAGCACGTCGCATATGACGGTAACTATCATTCAGCCGGTCTGCCTCCCTGAGAAAAAATGTCAGTCCTTGCGCTCCGCGCCCCAGAAGAACAGGGCCACTGTTCCCGGGCCGGTGTGACTGCCGATGGTGGTGCCCACATAGTTGATGACCACCCTGCCGTTGAGGTTTTTGAATTTTTCCTCAACCAGGTCTGCCACCGCTCTGGCGTCCTCATAGCACTCAGACTGGGAAATGAAGCACTTGCCGCTGTAATCAAGTCCGCCCTCGGCAAACTGTTCCATGCGGTTCACGGCTTCTTCTATAACTTTTTTCTTGCCTCTTATTTTGGTGCGCGGTATAAGTCTGCCCAGATTGTCCATATTCAGCAGCGGGCAGATCTTAAGTATTCCGCCGAACCAGCCGGCAGCCTTGGATATTCTGCCGCCCTTGACATAAAAGGTAAGGTCGGTGGAGAAAAACCAGTGGTGCATACGAAGCTTGTTTTCCTCGACCCAGGTGTGGAGCGTGTCCACATCCATGCCGCCGTCCCGCTTGTCGGCCAAAGTCTCCATGATAAGCCCGTAGCCGGAGG
>CAZLIJ010000079.1:0-6811 GCA_964559305.1 uncultured Oscillospiraceae bacterium
TAATCCTGATGGGAGGCATTGAGATGAAAAAAATATCTTTGGGCTCCACGGGCCTGCAGGTAACAAAAAGCTCCATGGGCTGTCTGCCTGTTCAGCGCTGCTCCACGGAGGATGGCGCAAAGCTTATCCGCGCCGCATATGAGGGCGGTATAAACTACTTCGACACGGCCAACGCCTATACCAACAGCGAAAAAAAAGTGGGTCTTGCGCTGCACGATGTGCGCCATGAGGTCATAATCTCAACAAAAAGCGCCGCCAGAGATAAAAAAGGCTGTGCCGAACACATCGACAACAGCCTTAAAATGCTTCAAACTGACTACATAGATCTTTTCCAGTTCCATCAATGCCCGGCGCTGCCCGACATCAACGACACCGAGGGCGCATTTGCCGCGGCTCTTGCCGCCAAAAAGGCCGGTAAGATCCGCCACATAGGGCTTACCACCCACCGCATAGAAGTGGCGGAGGAGGCCATAGCCTCCGGCTGCTTCGAGACCCTTCAGTTCCCCTTCAGCTACATATCCACCGACCGGGATCTGCAGCTTGCGGACAAGTGTATGCACGCCGGCATGGGCTTTATAGCCATGAAAGGACTGGCAGGCGGACTTTTGAACAACGCCCGCGCCTGCTACGCTTTTATGAATATGTACCAGAACGTGGTACCCATATGGGGCATACAGCATATGGACGAGCTGCGCCAGTGGCTGGCCGTCAGCGAGGAAGAACCCAAAATGACCTCGGAAATTCAGGCTGTCATAGAACATGACCGCCTCGAGCTGGCCGGCTCCTTCTGCCGGGGCTGTGGCTACTGTATGCCCTGCCCCGCCGGGATAGAAATAAATAATTCCGCCCGCATGAATATGCTGCTGCGCCGCTCGCCCTGGCAGCAGTACTACACTCCGGAATGGAGAGAAAAAATGGAGCGTATCAACAACTGTCTGGGCTGCAGACAGTGCGCGTCAAAATGTCCCTATCAGCTTGATACTCCCAACGTTTTGAAATATATGCTTAAGGACTACAACGAATTCTATGAAGCACACAAATCTGAGCTGTAAAATAATTACGCTGGTGGTATGCGCCGCCATGCTTCTGGGGCTGAACGCCTGCGGCAGCAGCGAGGCGAAATACCAGACCGAGGCTATGGGCACTGTTGTCACCGCCACGGCCTACGGCAAAAATGGCGACGCCGCGGTAAAAGCCGCGTGCAGCGTTTTTTCCGCCATGGGCACCATACTTGACCCGGAAAGCGAAACCAGCGTTGTATATGACCTTAATAACGCCTCCGGCGCCAGCGTGGTGGTTCCCGGCCAGATAATCGATATGCTCAACACGGCCAAAACCGTTTATGAAAAAACCGACGGCGCCCTTGATTTTACCGTATATCCCCTGCTGCGGCTCTGGGGCTTTAACGACGGCAATTATCGCAAGCCCTCCGACGACGACATCGCCCTTGCCCGGGAAAAGCTCTGCTTTGAAGATATCAAAACAGAAAGCTTTACCGCCACTGGCACCAACACCGTCGCCCTTCCCGACGGCGCCGGCATAAGCTTCAACGCCGCGGCCAGAGGCTGCGCCGCCGACAACGCCGTGAAGGCCATGGTAAACGCCGGGGCTGAAAGCGGCATTATTTCCATGCCGGGCTGCGTGAAAACTCTGGGTGTTAAGCCCGACGGCTCCGACTGGACCGTGGCCGTGCAAAACCCTGACGACAGCTCCGCCGCCATCGGTTATCTCACCGTCGGTCAGACCGCGGTTTCCACCAGCGGCGGCTATACCCAGAGCTTCACCTATGCCGACGGCAGCGTGTACGGCCACATAATTGACCCTTCTACCGGCTACCCGGTGGAGGGGGATCTTAAATCCGTCACAGTTATCTGCGAGGACGCCACGCTGGCGGATTGCCTGTCCACAGCGCTTTTCGTTCTGGGCCGCAGCGCCGCGCTGAACTACTGGCGGGCTGAGGGCGGCTTCCAGCTGATAATGGTGACAACCTCCGGTCAGGTACTGTGCACCAGCGGACTGACCGAGTCATTCAAGCTCAACAGCGCCGACTACGCTCTCTCATATACCGAATGATTGACAGGGAGTTTTTCCGTCGGGACGTTCTTGAGGTGGCTCCGGCGCTGGTGGGCATGAGCCTTGTAAGAACCCTGCCGGGCGGCGGGGAAAGACGTCACATGATAACCCAGACAGAAGCTTACGCCGGTGAGGGCGACAGTGCCTGCCACGCTCATCATGGCAGAGGCAAACGCAGCGAAATGCTTTACCACGACGGGGGCACGGTTTTTGTATATCTGTGCTACGGCGTTCACTGGATGCTGAACATAGTCACAGGCGTAATAGACCAGCCCCAGGGTGTGCTTATACGCGCCTGCGAAGGCGCGCAGGGCCCCGGTCTTTTGACAAAATCTCTGGGTATCGACGGTGGCTTCAATGGACTGGACATTCTCTCCTGCCCCGGTCTCAGACTGGAGGGCGCGCCGAATTCGGTTGACATAATCACAGCGAAGCGTGTAGGAATAAACTATGCCGGCCAAATAGATATAGATCGTCCATGGCGTTTTATTATTGCGAGGTAGATATGGCTGATCTTAACACGGACGTAAGATATATAAAGGGCGTTGGCGAAAAGAAAGCCCAGTCTTTCAAAAGGCTGGGCGTAGCCACGCTCAGCGATCTTGTCAGCTTTTTTCCAAGAAAGTACGAGGACCGCAGCCAATATAAGCCCATCGCCCTGACCCTGCCGGACGAAACTGTGTGCATTCACGCCATGGTAGCCGACGCTCCCCGGCTCACCCGCATCCGCCGGGGGCTTGAGCTTGTGAAATTCCGGGCCGTGGACGACAGCGGTTCAGTTGACATAACATATTTTAATCAGAGCTACATAAAGGATCAGATAAAAGCGGGCGAGAGCTATGTATTTTATGGCAGGGTAGCTTTTGCCGGCGCAAAGCGCACCATGGCCAATCCCGTCCACGAGCTGGAAGGCGCCGTCAACGGCGTCACAGGCCGGATAGTGCCCATATACGCGCTAACTTCCGGGCTTTCCCAGAAAACCGTGTGGAACGCTGTCAGGCAGGGACTTGATGAGTGCGGCCACAGCCTTCCGGAGGTTTTGCCGGAATCTATACGGGAAAAATATGGTCTTTGCCAAACGCTGTACGCCTATGAAAACATCCACTGTCCGGCGGATTTCGGCGCGCTGGAGCTGGCAAGGCGCAGACTGATTTTCGAGGAGCTTTTCACTCTTGCCTGTGCCATGGGAAAGCTCAGGGAAAAGGCCGTATCCGTTGACGGCATCAAGACCGGGGCTTGTGATTTTGAGGAATTTTTTGTTTCTCTCCCCTTTGCTCCCACCCTGGCACAGCGCAGGGCGATAACGCAGGCCTATGATGATATGCGCTCGGGAAAGCCCATGAACCGGCTTTTGCAGGGCGACGTGGGCAGCGGCAAAACACTGGTGGCCGCGGCGCTGGTTTGGTATATGTGGAAAAACGGCTTCGCGAGCGCCTTCATGGCTCCAACGGAGATACTGACCGAGCAGCACGTCCGCACCTTTACCCAGCTGCTCTCCCCCTTCGGCATCCGCGTGGGCAAGCTCACAGGCTCCATGCCCGCGAAGGAAAAGCGGGCTGTTAAGAAGCTTCTTGCCGGCGGCGAGCTGGATCTTGTTATCGGCACCCACGCACTTTTCAGCGCGGATGTGGAATATGAAAATCTCGGGCTTGTCATTACTGACGAGCAGCACCGCTTCGGCGTGGAGCAGCGCTCTGCCCTTATCTCAAAGGGCGCGCGGAGTCATGTGCTGGTCATGTCCGCCACCCCCATACCCCGCACACTGGCGCTTATAATTTACGGCGATCTGGACGTGTCCGTATTAGACGAGCTGCCCCCCGGGCGACAGAAGGTGGACACCTTTGCCGTGGATGAGAGCTATCGCCGCCGTTTGAACGCTTTCATTGAAAAGCAGGTCTACGAGGGCAGGCAGGCATTTGTGGTGTGCCCCATGGTGGAGGAGAGCGAGGATGTTCCCGAAAACGTCAAGTCAGCGGAGCAACACACTCAGGAGCTGCGCCGCTTTCTGCCCAAGCTGAGCATTGACTGCGTCCACGGCAGAATGAAGGCCCGGGATAAAGAGGCGATCATGTCCCGCTTTGTTTCCGGTGAGCTCAATGTGCTGGTGTCCACCACGGTTATCGAGGTTGGCGTGGACGTGCCCAACGCGTCACTTATGATAATCGAAAACGCCGACCGCTTCGGACTAAGCCAGCTGCATCAGCTCCGGGGCCGGGTGGGCAGAGGCCAGCACAAAAGCTACTGCGTTCTTGTGTCCGACGCCGACAGCGAGGAGGCAAAGGCCCGGCTGAAAATCATGACCCTGACCAACGACGGATTCAAGATCTCCGAGGAGGATCTGAAGCTGCGCGGCCCCGGCGACTTTTTCGGCTCCCGTCAGCACGGTCTGCCGGAAATGCACATCGCAGATCTGTGCACGGACATGAACGTGCTGCAAACGGCTCAGGACGCAGCTAAAGAGCTTTTGATCACTGATCCGGAGCTTGTCATGCCGGCGCATGAAAAGCTCCGGGAACGGGTGAGCGCGCTATTTGAAGCCAACGCCGAGACCTTTAATTAAAACACAGCGCCCCGTCTCATTGGGCTTGCCGAAAGGCAGTCCTCATGAGCCGGGGCGCTTATCATCTGCGCACAAAATTACTAATTTATGCTGGCAAAATAATCTCTGGTGGCCTGGGCGTCTTTTTGTATCTGGCGTGAAAGCTCCTCATAATCTGTGAACTTTCGCTCTTCGCGGAGGAATTTATAAAACTCCACTCTGGCCTGACGGTCATACAGATTGCCGCTGAAATCAAGAATGTAGCTTTCCACATTAACCCGCCCGGTATCGCTGACCGTGGGGCGCACACCCACGTTGGTCACGGCGATGTGGCCGCTGCCGTCCTCCAGATAGACCTTGGCCGCGTAGACGCCGTGGCGGGGAATTATCACCCCTTCGGGAAAGTACATATTTATCGTGGGCGAACCCATCTTTGTGCCCAGATGATAGCCGGAGTGGACAGTATCCGAAAGCATATGGGGATGACCCAGATAATCGTTGGCCTTTTCGATCTCTCCGCTTTCAATGAGCTTGCGGATATAGGTGGAGCTGACGATAACGCCGTCCTTCATAACAGGCGCTATAATGTCGCAGCCCAGACCGTTTTCCGCGCAGTACTCCTGCAGCCGCCGGGCGTTGCCCTGGCCTTTATCGCCAAAGGTAAAATCGTGGCCCGCGACTATCCATGCCACATCCAGTTCTTCCACCAGCTGCTGCAAAAATTCCCGCCAGTCCATATGCATGACATGCTGGTTGAAGTGGACGAACACAACATTTTCTATGCCGAACTGGCGCTTGATTATGTCTGCCCGGCCAATAGCGCTGTTGATAAGGGGCACTTCCCTGCCCAGCACCAGATTATCCGGGTGCACGTCAAAGCTGAGCACCGAGGGCATGGCGTCAATCTGGGCAGCCCGCTCCTTTGTCTTGTTCAGCAGCGCCGCGTGCCCGATGTGTACGCCGTCAAAAAATCCTACGGCAATGGCTCTCTTTTTCTCCGCCATACTATCAAACCTCAAAAAAACTTTTAATAGTTGTCGCCCGGCCGTTTTTCACCCGGCCAAGCATCAGAAAATCACCGTTCGCGGAATAGAATCTGTACTCGCCTTCCGGCGCGTCCATGGCAAAATCAGCTCCGCAGCGGAGCTTTTTTTCGCTCTGGCCGTCAACGGTCAGCCTGCCGTATCCAGAAAAAAGCGTGTCCGTGGGCAGAAGATATTTTTCCGGCCCGCCGGCTATTTCCTCAATGCTGTGGGCCATGTCGATGGTAAAAGCCCCGGCTCTGACGCGCCTGAGGGCGCTCATGCAGCCGCCTGTGCCCAGCGCATCGCCGATATCGGCGCACAAGGTGCGGATATAAGTACCCTTGGAGCACACCACGTCCAAAACCCAGTCGCCATTCTCCCTGCCGGAAATCTCCAGTTTGGAAACGGTAACAGGCCGGGGCCTGCGCTCCACCTCCCGGCCAGCTCGGGCAAGAGCGTACAGCCGCTGCCCGTTTATCTTGACCGAGGAAAACATGGGGGGAATCTGCAATATATCGCCGCGAAAGCCGTCAAGCACGGCTTGAAGCTCGCTTTCAGAAACGCTTGCTTCGCTCTTTGACATAACTTCACCGGTCACGTCCTGAGTGTTAGTGGAAAGCCCCAGGCGGAGCCCCGCTACATATTCCTTCTCGTCAGCCTCGGCAAACTCCACAGCTCTGGTGGCACGGCCGGCAAACACTGCCAGCACCCCGGTGGCCAGCGGGTCGAGCGTGCCGGAGTGACCCATGCGCCGCTCATGACAAACGCCCCGGAGCTTTGCCACAACATCGTGGCTTGTCCACTCCCGGGGCTTATCCACAATCAGTATGCCGTTCATTTCCAGATAAGGTCTATGGCGGCGAGGATTTTCCCCTTCGCCTCCTCCGGCGGACAGTCTATGGTGCAGCCCGCCGCCATGGCGTGACCGCCGCCGCCGTATACCGCGCAGATATCGGAGCTGTTGACACTGGGGTCTGAGCGCACGGAAATTTTGCTGCCCCCGTCGTCGTTTTCACGAATAGTCACGGATACCACGGCGCCCTCTACCCTGCCGGACAGGCTGGCCAGATCGTCACAGTCGTTTTCTGTGGCGCCGGCTTTTGCCATCATTTCCTTTGTTACCGTGGCCACGGCCACGCCGCCGTTCCGGTGAAAGCTCATGCCGGAAAAGATC